>JAHBAU020000002.1 GCA_018499905.2 Candidatus Saccharimonadota bacterium
CAGCCAAGCCAATCTGTTAGAGCTAGCCGAGCAAACTGGCAAGGTCCCCCTCCCGCCTTATATGCACCGCGAAGCAACTAAAGAAGATGCTGAGCGTTATCAGACTGTATTTGCCCATACTCCTGGCTCAGTCGCAGCGCCGACAGCATCACTGAATTTTACTGACGAACTGCGTCAAAAACTCGAGGCCAAGGGTGTTATTGTTACCTACCTTACGCTGCATGTCGGGCTTGGCACGTTCATGCCAATCCGCACCGACAACATCGAAGATCATGAGATGCACAGTGAGTATTTTGAGATTCCAGATGCCACTGTGTCAGCTATTAATACAGCCAGAAAGGCCGGCCACCAAATAACTGCTATCGGTACAACCGTTGCCCGAACTTTAGAGTTCGCCGCAGCCGACATCATTGCTGGCAAGAGCGCTATTTCGGGCGAAGCCAATATCTTTATCTATCCTGGCTACAGTTTTAAGTTGGTCAATTGCCTGCTCACGAACTTCCACGCCTCCAAATCAACGGTGCTAATGCTCACCGCTGCCTTTGCCGGCTGGGACAACCTACACGCAGCCTACCGAACCGCCATCCAAGAAAAATACGCCTTCCTTTCCTACGGCGACTCGATGCTCATCTACTGAAGTATTATTATAAAGTTGACGACTTATTGAGCTGGCGCCAAGAAAGCAACGAGGGTTGGCACCACAACCAGTACAAGACTGCTTAAAGTAAGGATAAGAGATAGCCATAGCACTGTTCTCCACTGTCGATCAAACTGCTTCTTTCTGCGAAAACTATAGATGATAACCGATAGATTTATCGCTCCTAAGATCAAAACAAAAAGAAACGATAGCATGAAGACAAACAAGAAAAGTAGTACCGCAGGCCCGCCGTCTCCTGATGCATCAACAGGATTACTATTCATCGAAAACATAAATAATAACGAGGCCACAGCCGCGTTAATCAAAGATACTACAAGAGTGGTGCCAACAATCGCCTCTTTGTGCTTTTTGAACATAGGATAAATATAGCACAACTTCCAAGGCTACCTTCGCCTAACAGTTCAACTCCTCGCTTACAAATAAAAATGTACTGTACAAGTGTACCGTACATTTTTATGGTCAGGGTGAGAGGACAGCGCTCGGGGCTAAGGCCGCCGGGCTAACCTCGCGTCGGAGGTTCAAATCTGTCACCACCAAAGAAAACACCCGTCAAATGACGGGCATTTTCTTTGGTCAGGGTGAGAGGACTTGAACCTCCGGTCTCCAGACCCCCAGCCTGGCGCTTTACCAACTAAGCTACACCCTGAAAGCTAACAGAGACACCTCGCATCGCGGGGTTTCTCGTCGCGCGGGCAAAATCGAATAGATTTTGTCCGGCTGCCCTTCCCGAGAAACTCAGGAACACATGCCCCTAATAGCCCTCAGAACCCCTGTATTTTAACGCAAGGTACCAATTATTAATAGACAGTGGGCTCGGGAGGGGTTTCACAGTTTAGTGCAGTTTGGCTGTTTTTTGAGTACCGAAGCGGAGACGTACTTGACCGGTACGACGAGCATCGGAACGGAGAAAAACAGTCAAAATGTGCTGAAGTGTGAAAGCCCTAATTTGGCTGGATCCCAGCATGACAACCTGGTATGAACCCAGGTGGGTGTTCTCACAAGACGACCACGGTCATCTTAAATGTTGAACTCCCATATGATAGATATTCAGATTATCATATAGCCAGTAACCCAGCCTCCCTAATTATACTGCGAAATTAGCCTACAAGAAATCGAATTATAGCGTTATCGATATTAAGTACAATCTGCCCGAGACCGGTATACAAGAAGATCATGATAAAGATGAAGATCGACATAAATCCGCCCATTTCAATCTGATACATCACCTTCTGCACGGGCTCTGGGGCAAATGCGTACAGTAGCCGCGAGCCATCAAGCGGTGGGAATGGAATCATATTAAAGACAAACAGTGCGACGTTAAGTGATAGAAACGTTCCTAGGATCTCGATAAAACCATCACTGATGCTGCCGCCAAACGCCCGGTACACGAGCGCAGCCAGCGCAGCCAACGACAGATTGGTCAGCGGCCCGGCAATACCAATCAGCGCGGCACCAAACTCATCATATTTAACCCGCATCGGGTTAAACGGCACGGGCTTAGCAGCAAAAAACGGCGGTAACCCCGACAGGATCAGAATCACCGGCAGTAAAATGGAGGTGTACAAATCAAGGTGCTTAAGTGGATTAAGCGTTAGCCTACCTTCGTCACTCGCGGTTGTATCCCCTAGCCAGTGTGAAGTAAAGGCATGCATTGCCTCATGCACCCCTACCGAAAATAGTAGACAGGCAATAAAAATGACGAGGTTACTGGCACCAAAACTTGCATCCATGTCCGTCTAGTATACCGTTATATGGAATCGACATCAAAACTAGTCGGCCCAGGTGCAAGCAACAACTGCCAGTCATCAATCAACGGATCGCCAGAGTAGATGTCGCCCCCTGTTCTATATACCGTACGATGCACCGTAATGTCCCCAGCATGTGGCCCAGTAACATTCACCCTATAAAGTCCGGCGTACTCATGCGCAGGCCACATAGGGTGAGTGCTCACATCAACCTCGATAGGCATAGGCGCATCAAGTGCCGCGAGCATCTCATCTCTAATACTTCGGATAATATCTGACAATTCACCCATAATCTTTCTATTCTAGACCACCTGTCAAGACGATCACCGTATAAGGTGTTGACTCTAAGGAGTTAATCAGGTAAAATTACCCGAGTTATGCAAATTTGTGATATTACCGGTAAAGGCAAGCAGTACGGGAACAACGTTAGTTTCTCGCAGCGCCACACGCCCAAAGTTTGGAAGCCGAACCTACAGACCAAGACTATTATTGTTGATGGCAAGAAAGTTCGAATGAAATTGAGCACGCAAGCAATCCGCACCCTGAAGAAAAAGGGCTTAATCCCCACCGCAGGCTCGCCTGCCACACAAGAAGTCAAATAAAAAACTCCCGGGAAACCGGGAGTTCTTTATTACAACCGGTAGGTTGGTCCTGGCTCTTTTGGGATAGGGATAGATCGATAGCTAGTCGGGTTCCAGGTGGTTGCCGCCCACTGCTCAGCAGCGTCACGAGGTAATGCCAGGCCTTCCGCAATGCCGCCAAACCAATCGATGACTGACGGCAGTTCATGGGTCCGAAAGCAAAGAGCAGGATCTGTTATAGCGTCAATAGCCGTCAGATGCTCTTTTGGCGCGAGCCGCTGTGCTGCGACCTCCAAAGCCGGATCAACATAAAAAATATCGTCATCATGCAATACCTGAACGACGTAGTGTGGCACGCCCCCATCGGGTTCACCGGTTGGCGCGGCGTTGATGAGCGGTTCAGCAGTCATACCTGTTGCAACCATTCTGCTGGCCAGTCGCGTCACAACAGCCTGATGGTCTAGGACGCCGTCAATCGCTGGCACTACAACGCCTCCAAATTCATCTAAATGGTCGCCAATAATCCCTGCTAAATCTGGTGGCACTGGCGAAAATGCTTCAATACGTTTCATAGGATGTGAGGCTCCTTATTTGATTGATACTAAAACTACTGGCGATTGACTACGATCAACTGCGTGACATCGGTCATCAGGTCAGCGCTCTTCAGTTTGAGCTTATCAACCGTCTCTTTGGGCTCCATGCTCAGTTCTTTGAGTGCGTTCTCTAGGTCTTGCTGCGGGACTTCATAGTTGATGGCCTTATCGGCGTAATGCGTTGGAATAACCAGCTTTGGTTCAATCTTCTTAATCAGTTTTAAAGCACCAACTGGGTCTAACGTATAGCCGTTACCACCAACCGGCACGAGCAACACATCGACTGTACCAATCGCCTCTAATTGAGCATCTGACAGCTCGGGATAGACATGCCCAAGACTCACCAAATCAATATCATCATAGGTAATTTTGAAGATCGTTGCCGATCCACCGCCTGGCTTTACATCAGATTCATCCATATGTGAACGAGCAGCAATGCCACGAATCGAAATATCAGAGACCTCGTATTCACCAGGCTGGTCTATCATCAACTTAACTTCAGTAGCCGGTGCAGTATGCGCACCACTAAATAGCGCCACATCCCCGGGCTTGGTTGCCGGTTTCAGCCCGATGCTGGCTAAGTTATCATCTAGTACCAAGGTTGCCTTTTTGGTCGAAATTTTGACACAGTTCGCCCCATAAAATTGCACATCCATCAGCTAACCCTCCTTTATGATCTGGTCAATCAACACTTGTTTTTTAGACGACATGATATTCGACAAAAAACGATCCTTTACTTCTCGACGATAGTGGAAATCACTCGGTGACATGTGCGTATAACGGAGCTCTTTGCCCTCTTTTTCTTCTAACCCGGAAATAAACTTGTTGAGCTGTGTTGGATTAATATCGCCGACGATCAACACATCTATGCCGCTGGATTCATCCCGAGTAAATTGCCCGGTATAGAGTAGCAAATGCACATTGCCGAGCGCCCGAATATCTTCATCAACATCAGCCACAACTGCAGTTTTGGTCGTCTTAGCCGACTTTTTAGCCGCCGTTGATGCAGTAACCCCACCGCCAAAAATCTGCTGCAATGGATCGTAGAATTCATACTTCTGATTAACTTCGTAGAAAAGTTTATTATCGGTGGTGTCGGAAGATATGATTCCGATGTTCAGCAAGTTGGCTAGTTCGCGGCGAACTGAATTAATTTGCTCATCGATCTTGCGAGTAATTTCTCGTACATAAAACGAGCGGTTTGGGTTGCTATAAAAAAGCCGAAGCAGCTTTACCCTCGTTTTTGATCCAAACAGTTGTTCAACCATGTCTAAATTGTAACAGATTGGTTCAAAATACTACTGATTTTTGCTCAAGAACGTTGTCACTAACTCTACGGCTTGACTGAGGTTGGTGACGTACTGAACACTTGGATTACGTTTAAACCAAGTGCGTTGTCTTTTGGCTAGTTTGCGGGTGTTTTGGATGATACGCTCCCGAACAGTTTCATCTTGTAGAGCCTGTTTAAATTCCTGGTAGCCGACGCCTTTCATAGCTTCCGTTTCCCAGCCATACCTTCCGGCCAGTCCCCTGGCTTCTGCTTCCAGCCCGGTAGCTATCATGGCATCAACCCGTTCTTGTATACGCTGATTCAGTACCGGCCGTTCGGGAGCCAGTCCAAGAACTAAAGTATTGTTCCGAAGTGGTGCTTTTTTGGGCTCAATTTTGCCCCGTTCAAGGGCCCTGACAAGATAGCGTTTGTTCATGCGATTCTCGGGCATCGGTACACCCTGCTCCAGTACCATGCTTTGCAGTTTTTCAATACTCAAAGCTTCCAGCTGCGCCCGCTGTGCAGGATTACCAACCGCGCCAAACTCAAAATCAAACAAAACGCTGTCTATATACAGTCCGCTACCACCTACCATAATGGGCAGTTTGCCACGGGCAGCAATATCGGTAATGGACTGGTTAGCTAGCACTTTAAAATCGGCAGCGGTGAACGGTTGCCCCGGCTCAACCACATCCAGCAAATGATGCGGCACCATAGCCCGCTCTTCTAAGCTTGGTTTGGCAGTACCAATGTCCATACCTTTATAGATTGTGCGTGAGTCGGCGCAAATAATCTCGCCATGAAACCGCTTGGCCAGTTCCAGCCCTAAAGCGCTCTTGCCGCTGGCTGTCTCGCCAACAATAACGACTAACGGTACTTGTATTTGGCTAGTATCCATTTGACTGCCCAGTAGAGTGCTATACAGAATATGCCGAAAACAATATACATAATAAGGACCTGGTGGTCAGAGAAAAATTCACCTATTGTACGCGTTGCAGGAGCACTACAATCTTCACTGAGACCACACTCTTGTTCAATAAGTTTTTCAACTTCAGTGCTTGCTAGCAGATAATTCATTTAATGAAGTATATCAAAGACTTGATGTCTACTCTTAGTTCGTCGTCGGTTTCTATGCCTTCAGCAGCCAGCGCTTGGCGATGTCCTTCAATGCCGCCCGGAAAGCCTTCGGCCAGCGACCCATCCTTTTTAACCACTCGCTGCCACGGCAAATCCGTGGGACCATAATGTGCAACACCGCCAACAATTCGCGCCGCTCTAGGGCTGCCGCAAAGTGCAGCAATCTGCCCATACGTCATTAGCCTGCCAGCTGGAATCTGTGCGACTATCGCATAGACTCGGTCTTTAAATTCTGAGTCTATATCCCGGCTCATAACGTTGACTGAGCGGTACGATCCTTGGCTTCACTGGCTACTTTTGCCAAAAACTCATCGAGGGGGAGTGATTTTGAACCTTCCGAGGTTTCCAGATCTTTACGAATGCGCGGCATGAGTGGACCGCCGGCAATCTCCTTCTCACCAATCACCACGGAGTATGGCACTTTCATGACTTCAGCAGCGCGGATCTTTTTACCAACTGATTCGTTAGAATTATCTACTTCGGCCCGGATGCCGTGGGTCTTGGCCTGACGAAGCATGTTCTGGGCAAATTCTACTGTAGTTGGTTCTTGATTTACGGTAATGATACGGAGCTGCTCCGGTGCGAGCCATACCGGGAATTTTCCGGCAGTATGCTCAATGTAAACGGATAGAAATCGTTCGATACTCCCTAGCAGTGCGCAGTGAATCATCACGGGCCGACCAGATTGACCATCCTCTTGGGTGTATTCCAAGCCAAAACGTTCTGGCTGTACAAAGTCTAGCTGCACCGTAGCCACCTGCCACTCGCGGCCTAATACGTCGGTAGCCATAAAGTCGATCTTGGGGCCATAAAAAGCAGCTTCGCCTTCGACAATAAAGTAATCAAGACGATTGTCTTTGGCCAATTGTTCAAGGCTGGCCTGCGCCTGCTCCCAGAGCTTGGGATCGCCCAAATAACCATCGCCATCGTCACGAAAACTGAGACGGAACCGTAGTTGCATATCGAGCTTACCGTACATTTCTTGAGCGGCTTCAACCAATCCAGACGCCACTTCTGCCACCTGCTCGGCACGAGCAAAGGCATGACTATCGTCTTGAGTGAAGGCGCGTACGCGGCTCAAGCCGTGCAGTTCACCAGTTTTCTCATCACGGTAATCAATAGCGTTCTCCATGTAGCAAATTGGCAGATCACGGTAGCTGCGCGGCTGACTGGCGAAAATCTGAATATGATGCGGGCAGTTCATCGGTTTGAGCACGAATTCGTCATCAGTTTCTTGGCTCTTCACCAGGAAGAGTTCGTCGCCAAACTTATCCCAGTGCCCGCTAGCTTTATACAAGTCAGTTTTGGCAATGTTCGGCGTCCAAATACGCTGAAAGCCCCTATCTTGACGGAGTTGCTGCGTGTACTTTCCTAGCTCTTCACGCAGTACCGTGCCGCGGGGCGTGAATAATGGCAGACCAGCGCCGACTAGGTCAGAAAAGGTAAACAGATCGAGCTCCTGGCCCAGTCTTCTGTGGTCGCGCTTTTTGGCCTCTTCCAAGAAGTCCAGATGCTTTCGTAGCTCCTTCTCGTTCTCAAAGGCGACACCATACACCCGTTGCATCTGGGCATTCTTATCATTACCCCGCCAGTAAGCACCACTAACCCGGAGTAGCTTGAAAGCGCCAACTTTGTCGGTCGATTCCACGTGCGGACCCCGGCACAGATCGGTAAAATCGCCGTTTGTGTAGAACGAGACCGAATCGACCTTGCTTGGATCGTCGGTAAGTGAGCCGAGTTCTTCAGCGTTCAGGTCTTTGGCTACAGTGGTACCAGCGCGCTTTAAGTCATTCAACAGCTCTTGCTTATAGGTCTGCTGTACGCCCTCAGCCCACGCAATAGCCTCATCAATAGGCTTTTCGCTCCGTTCAAATGGCTGTTTGGCGGCAATCACCTTACGCATCTCATCTTCTATCTTGCCCAGGTCTTCTTCGGAGATCTTCACACCTGGGATATCGATATCGTAATAAAAGCCGTGTTCCACCACTGGACCGACGCCAAATTTAGCCTCCGGCCACAGGTGCTGCACAGCGGTGGCAGTGATGTGCGCCAAGCTATGTCGCATAGCATATAGTTTGTCTGGTTGTTGGTCGCCCGCCATATGTACTCCTTATATATGTATTAAAAATGAAAAAACGCCCTAAGGATGCTCCTTAGCGCGTTCCGGGCCCGTAGGGCTGTTCCACCGAAACCTTTCACTCTTACGGTTGACGTTGACGTACGTTAGCCGATAAATCCGACGAGGCTCCGTAGGTGGTAACTACATCACTGCCTGACACAATTCTACCATAATCACTGAGGTCAAAGGAAAAATGGCCGTTCTTGAGATAGTTGTGAAAACGAAGATAAGCTATCATCCTGGCTGTTCTCGGGAAGAGCAGCCAGAGCGAAAACCACGTTTTTCGCCCTGCGCGACGAGAAACCCACGATGCGAGGTGTCTCAGTTCAACCAAAAAACCGGTTAAAAGTTCTCGCAATTACTTTCAACCGGTTATTTTGATTGCTTCATCCCCTATTCGGGGGAGAAAACACCTTGGCAAAACTTCACCTTCAACTAGTTTAACAAGGTTAGTACTATAAGGCTAGCACATTAGTATTGTCATAATTACATAGGGCCTGGGGATAGTATTTCCCTGTTTTATACCATGCATGGTATATAGCCTAAACGGTATATCTCACGACCGGTATAAATATTGTACTTCATTGAAAACTCAATCCCTTGTATAATCTATGAGGCCGGTAGATCTGGGTGATTAGCTCATTTGGCCAAGGCGAAGCCGGCAAATCAAATGCCGCATGCGCTCTAGACAAATGAGTGATAGTAGGTACTTTACAGTTCGGTATACGGGCGATTAGCTCATTTGGCTAGAGCGCATCCTTGACGTGGATGAGGTGAGAGGTTCGAATCCTCTATCGCCCACCAGAATTGATTATTTGACCCTACCCTTATCATGACTGAAAGATATCCTGTTCACATTCACTTGCATCCGCACGCAACAGTAGCCGATTATGACGGCGTCAAAGCCCTGATCGCCCAGGATCAAGATCCTTTCCTGCTGTTCATGCCTGAAGTTGCTAACAGCCAATCCATCACCTGCCTGCAGCAGATAAGTGATGGTGATCAGAGCATGTTAAGAATTTATAGGATTATCGATGAGGGCAATAGACGACAAGGTATTAGCATGGATGCCAACGCCGCTCGCGGCAGGGCTTTAGCTGAAGCTGTATTTGACAGTGGCATCTATGTGGTCGGCATACATCCTGAGTGGGATGAGCATGCTATGCTTGAAGACGTAGCTGCTCTCGGGGAAAACCGCAACTTACAGCCCACCTTCCTAGCAGCTATAGACGCCCTCCGACAAGAAATGCCGGAAATAGCGCGCATCATAGATCAGCGTGACAGTTTTGCAGCCGATAAATTCCTAGAACATACCGAAGCGGCCGTGGCAATGACAAGTGAATTTGACGGTCTCGACCATGTGCCCTGTTTAGTTGAGATAGGCTCCTTGCACTTCGGCCTTGCAGATCGGCTTGCCAATGAAGGATTTATGGTCACCGCGTCCGGTAATAGCCCTGATACCCTTATGGGCGCGCAACAACAAGGTATTGCTCACCTCTTGCTAGGAGGGAGTGTCAGCGATTTGGATTTAGAACGAATTGCCTTGGAAGACGTACTCCACCAAATCATACGGACCGAAACAAGCGTCGGGACACAAGCAGCAGTGAATAGTGTCATTGACAAGATAGATGACCGAGCTCAGTGGCCCATCCTTTACGAAGACACTGTAATGCATCTGACGCCCTGAGCTTGGCTTTAAGGCTGAATGTGCAAAGATTTCAGATGTGAGCTAATCAGCTCGCGTACGTGCTTGTCGCTCAAGATCTGTTCGGCTAGAGCTACCTTGTCTTCGTGTAGCAGCTTGAGCAAATCATACATCAGACGAGCGCGCAGCAACGGCTCTAAGTATTGAGCGATCTCATCTTTGAACTCGGGGAGTTCAATCATCTCTAGTAGATCATGCATCAGACCTGTTTGCAGTAAGCACTTCGTTGGTTTGCCAATGTCACGCATGATGAGCAGTGCCAGGTCTTCAATCCGAAAACTATACCGATAATCATCAAAATCAAGTACCGCGGTCACCGCACTATTGTCCTCGTTCGCAAACATGATGTTCTCTAACTTCAGGTCACCGTGAATAAAGCCGGCGCTAGCATGTGTCAACAGTTTACGCTCTTCTGTTTTCGCTTCGGCGTGCAGTTCATCAACAAGGGTTAATAACCGCGACGGTTTGGCCAGCAGAGGACGCAGCGCCGCATACCGAGCCATGCTACGGCTCATAATCCCATGTGGCATGTCCTTCTTCCCTTCAGGAACTGCAAGAGCTACCGAAGCACGATAGAGTCCTTCTACTACTTGGGCGATTCCTGGCAGAATCTCAGAAGTGTAAGTAACTTGGGTCGCGGACGCTTCAATAAATCGAAAGGCGGCAAAATGATAGGAATGGTCACCGACTGGCCATTGTGCAACTAAGTCCCCGGCGTTGGTTGGAATAACTTTTGGCGTGGGTGCCCCAAACTTGTCGGCTAGCCGCATAAAGTCCAGCTCTTTTAAAATGCTCGCAGTTGTGCGTGGTCCGGTAACCGAATTTGCCTGGTTATATATCCTCAGAACAAACGCACGCTGGCTGGTAACGACCTTGTAGTTATGATTTTCAACCCCTTCAGATATTTCCGTAATTTCTGCCTGTTCCTCACCGGCAAGATAGTGCTCTACTGCAATGGCTCGTGCAATCGTATGGTCGATGGACATACTAGTTGTCGCTCCGCTTAAAGTCTTGCGTCTGGTATTTCTCACAGATACGGGTGAGATATCGGAGGTTGTGGATGCTGGCCAGACTGCCGGCGAGCGGGTCCCCTGCCTTGAATAGGTGCCTCAAGAACCCCTTAGAATAGCCGGCAACACAAGTGGCGCAGTCACAGCCGGGCTCAATTGGCTCTGGATCGTCTACGAACCGCCCATTGGTCAGATGAATCTTCTGGTCTCCGGAGACCCAAATGGTCGCGTGACGGGCGTTACGGGTGGGTAATACGCAGTCCAGCATATCTATGCCGCACTCGATGGCTTTCCGTAGATCGATCGGGTCACCAACACCAAGCAAGAACCGTGGACGCGGATCATCACCGTACAAAGGCGCCAAATATTCCAGCATGTCGTGCATATCCGCGCGTGGTTCGCCGACTGACAGGCCACCGATAGCAATACCGTCCACCTCGCTAGCCATGACTAGATCTAGGCTGCGTTTGCGCAGTTCTTTGTCCAAACCACCTTGCACCACTCCAAAGAGCATTGGGCGCTCTTCTGGTGCGAGATGAGCCGTGAGCCGCTTAAACTCGGTCACACAGCGCTTCAGCCAGCGGTGAGTCCGCTCAAAGGCATCCAACACTTCTGACGGCTTGGCGTCGTCCAAGCCAATGAGGTGGTCAAAAGCCACAAACATGTCCGACCCCAGTTCAAACTGAATCTGCATTGATTTCTCAGGAGTAATTAAGCGTTTATCACCATTGATTGGATCTTTAAAGGCCACACCATCTTCAGTAACCTTGGCGAACTTATCGAGTGAAAACACCTGAAACCCGCCGGAGTCAGTCAGAATTGGCCCGGTCCACTTGCCAAAGTGATGCACGCCACCCAAACGCTTCACCACCGCCTCACCTGGCTGCAGGTGCAAGTGATAGGTGTTATTCAGCACTATCTGCACGCCGGTTGCGTAAACTTGCTCTGGCTGCAGCCCCTTGACCGCACCGCGAGTGGCATCCGGCATGAATGTAGGGGTCCTGACCACGCCGGCACGAGTTTTTAGCTGTCCGATACGAGCGTAACCATGACCATTTTGGTAGGTGAAAGTGCTGTTGTGGTTTTTAGAATTCATCTGTTGGATTATACCCCAACCATTGACCGAATAGCCATTAAATGTTAACATAATCAGGTTAAACGGGAGGCACTCGAAGCTTTGAGTACCAATAAAAGTTCGCTTGAAGGATTCAAGTTGTTCTACGAAGAACTAGTTTCCATCAAGAGAACCAGTCGTTTACGACGAATCCGTGCAGCTGATACTTCCAAGTAGCAGTCGCAGGTGGAATCGGATCTCCGCCCCGGCCTTCGGTAACGAAGACCGGGGTATTAATTTACCCCCAGTTTTAAGCAACTTATCCACTAGCATTTTTATTAGCGTTATGACAATATGTTGACATGGTATGTCTTTATTGTGGGCACAATACGTCAGTTATCAATTCCCGACCGCAAAAACGCCTCAACAAAACATGGCGTCGACGCCAATGTGAAAAGTGCCAGCAAATTTTTACTAGCATAGAATCAGTCGACTATAGCGGCACGTGGCGTGTCGTACAATATAACAACTCCCTCTCTGTTTTCTCCCGAGATACCCTGTTTGCCAGCATCTACGAATCTTGCAAACATCGACCCCACCCATCTGTTGACGCTGGGTCACTAACCGATACCATTATCAGTAAAATTGCTAAACATATAGACTCACCCTTAGTGCCAAGAAAGCTGATTATCACTGCATCTGCCGAAACGCTGCAGCATTTCGACAAAGCAGCAGCCGTTCACTACCAAGCCTTTCACGCCGTTTAATACTTTACTTGTTATCCTTTTGGCCTACCCGCGGGCAGTATAATAATGAGATTTTACAGCTATTTTGTCTTAACGGCTTTTTCAGTGACTTCAAATACGCCTATGTATTTTTTGAATGCCAAATGAAACTGTGAGTTGATGGCCGCAGCCGAGTTAAACACTACCCCAACCACGGGCGTCAGGAACCATTGCCATAAGAATGCCAAAAAGCGTCGGCGCTTGTGGTGTGTCGGGCGAGTTGGCAACGTTGCCAAGCCTATGTAGACCACCAAAAGTAGTGCAATGATAGCAATGGTATTGACTGTACTGACTATCTGAGGCAATTTTTGGGCTACTATGCTCCGCCGCGCATCATCATTTAAGTACAACGGGATCCACCCGGACAGTAAAATCAATGGGGCGGATGTTGCCCAGCCAACATGCGATTCTATCAGTCTACCTAGCTTAAACAAGGCATCGAGCTTGGGTACATTATTCTTCATCGTAAAGGCTCGAGTCGCTACATAGGCTATATCTGATGCCCCATAGGTCCAGCGTCGTATCTGTTTGAACTGAGCTTTCGTTGTGCGCCACCTGCCACCGGCATAAACCGCATCTTGATAAATTGGTGCATATATAGGCAGCACTTGGTGGTTACCATCATAACGAAAATACGTCCGCCAGAATTGATGCCCATCCTCTACAATGGTTCGCACGCTCCAAAAGTCTGTATCAATCAATGCTTCAAGGCTTTGCGCATGTGCCGAAAAATTACGCAGCGCCTGCGGCCGCATAGAATTGCCTAGGTGAAAATATGTGTTCGATATGGCACAAAGCCGCATAATCGCCGGCACATCCCAGATATTATTATTGAACAATGCCGGTGGCTGATAAGATTTATGCTTTCTATCAGAGGCGGACAGATACACGTATGTGAGTATAGAAAAGTAGTTCTTGTCCGGACGGTTATCGGCGTCGAGTACTGTAATGAGTACATTTGATGGGTCAAGGCCCTGCTCTTCTGCCCATTTTTGTATGTACCGGCCGCAAAACGTTGCATTGGCGCCTTTGCCAGGTATCTCACCTGACACGAGCGTATGTTCTACCGCTTCAGCATGATAAAACTTAGACTGGTACTTTTTGATAGTATCGAGGGTCTCTTGCCGCTTCTGGTCCCCTGCCCGTTCCTCATAAGCAATAAACAGCGCTATTTTGCGACTCTGTGATCCGGCGGTATCAATGACATATTGGACGGTTGGATGAATAATGTCAGGCGACTCATTATAAGTTGCGATCATCACCACATGCACGATATCTTCCGGCAGTTTATCAATCTGTCCATTGGCATGCAGCCGATTGATATTTCGAATATGCGCCTTTATCAGACTGTTCTTGGCGTTTGTGTGCCGATTGACGTGTTCAGGGTCATAAAAATCTTTGAGCAGATCTTCCCAATCGACCCGCCTAGCCTTTTTGATATTCCCGTAACCCTCAACGACCCGTACAGACATGGCCCCGGCTCGAATCAAAATCACTAACACATAGATAATAATAAGAATCGCTGCAGCCGATACATTAAACATGCTCAAAACTATTGGTGTTAAAAACAGCGATAGCGATAACAGACCCGGCAGAATTTCAAAAAACCGGTAACTCCCCCGACGCTCATGATCATAGGGAATTTCGATATCTTGTACTCGCATATGCCTCCTAACGAAGTACTAATAGAGCGTTGCTAA
This sequence comes from Candidatus Saccharimonadota bacterium, assembly GCA_018499905.2. Taxonomy (GTDB): domain Bacteria; phylum Patescibacteriota; class Saccharimonadia; order Saccharimonadales; family AQU-01; genus AQU-01. The sequence goes on from JAHBAU020000002.1 coordinate 14,358, forward strand.
TGATGATGGCGAGTGTTAATAGCACGATACCAAGCCCCAGTACGGTCACTGATAGTTGTCGGTGCAGCTTGTAGACCTTGTAGCTTAAGGAAGTATGCATAACCAAAACAACCAGCATAAACAGCACAAAAGCTACCACGCCGGTAGCCTCCCCAGTCTTAAACGCGCTGATGCCCAGGTTTTGACGGTATTCAATAATATAGCCTTCGTTACGGCCACTATCGACTTTGAGCAAAATCAGGATACTGCCGAGCAACGTCAAAAACGTACTGATGCTCACCATGAGCAACACTAATCTATCGTGAAAGAATTTTTGCGGTGTAGAACTCATAAATATCTGGAGTATATTCTAACACTTTTGTAAGCAACTTCGGTAGTAGCAGATTACAGCATTACTATCGTGGTTGTCAGTTCGGCTACGCCCCCTGGTTGGATTGTGACACCTTGACGGTCGTCAGTTAGCTCAACGCCGGCCACACCAACCACCGGTTCAAAACAGATTGATGGATGGTCTGGCTTTTTCCAGATCCATAATGCGGGAGGATAGGCTGTTTCACCGGTAAATTCGGCCGCTAACCGTACCGCATGACCAGCGGGAAACTCCAAGACAGTCTGGCCATCAAACTGATAAAACAGCGTGCCGCCGCTATGAAGCACATCACTACTCCCCGGCCCGGCTAGTTCATCAATAGTTCTACCATCAACTAGCAGGTCGGCAAACGACCCACCAGGCAGGTCTAAATACAGATGCTCACCTATGCTCGTGTGTTCTGCGGTTTGTCCAGGATTTTGCACGCGGTTGGTAATTCTTACTTCGCTTTCGCCAAGTTCGAATATACGACTAAAGGCTAGGCCCGTATCGGAACGCACGGCCTGCAAGGCTAGTTGGTCCCGCCCATTATAACCAGGCACAACTGGGAAGGCATGGTAGTCCGCCCACCTTGGATAGCCGTGTTGCTCGCCGATACCCGCGTATTTACCGGCTGGCAGCATGGCGTGGGCTGCATCCAGCTTGGGTGCGGACAGATTGTGGTCTTGAAATAACACTGGTGCGCGCTGGCCCGTCGTCGGGCTGGTTAGTTCACACCGGGTAATAAACGCTCCACGGAGCCGCACATCTAAAGCGGAATGGATGGTCTCGAGCCCTATAACTTCAGGCGATACTGTTTCAGCTGTCTTGTGTGCAGCTATCTCTTCAGCAAACGATCGAAAGTGTGGTTGTTCTGCCATTACGATATTTAATAACTTTGTGGATAAAATTGCAACTACGGTCGTACGCCCTGCCGCAACGATTGACAAATATTTGTTTTGTCATACTATCAATTATTATGCGTATGAGTGAAGTCGCGCTTGATGATGATCATCATGCCTACCTTAGAGGATACCCCTACCCTACCCGCTCTGAGATGCTTGCCTTGCGCACGCTAGGCGGGCTTACCCAACCAGGGGAAGAAGTAGATTTAGATGCTGAATTTATGGCACTGATGGAGAGTCCGGCACCAGGTTTCACCCCACTCGAGCAGGCTGGCATAGTCGTGACTACTAGCCAAGGAATCGATAGGGCTGCCTTAGAAAAATGGCAGTTGTTACAAGAAATGAACGGCACTTACCGGGACTTGCCGCCAGAAATGATCAACCTTCACCATCAAGGTGTCCATCTCGTCATTGGATCGGCTGTCGCTCTTGCCTCCAGGCGAAGTCCAGAAGTGCCTGATGATATTACCAATGCGAATACTAGATTATTGGAAGAACTACGCGCGCAAGAAAGCGCGACATTTCCGGTGCTTGATGGTTTTCACCCAGATGCAGTGGTTATGAATGCGTATGTTTTGGGGTATGACCCGACTGCGGCTTTCCAAGATTTTACATCCACGCCTTCACGACTAGGGGTTTTCTATGGAGAATGGCTTGAAAGTGAACGCCAGCGCATGGCGCTAGGCGGCGCTACTGACAAGGAGTGGGCCGCCATGCAAGTAGCACTTACTGCCGGAATGTCCACGGGTTTTGAATTCTTCCAAGCTGAGTACGAATACAGAAACTAGCCTGCTTTGGTAGCCTGCTCATAAACCAAGCCACGCCCAGCCGGCAATAGCTAGAAGAACGACAAGTGCTGCACCAATAATCGAAACAATTACGGCGGCCCAAAGTGGCACCTGCTCTTCATTATCAATGGCGCCGCCAGACAGCGAAACGACCAAAGCCGCGAAGCCTTTAACGACGTTGGCAATTTTCATAGTGAGAGTATAGCAAAGCGGAGTCATTAAGGGCTTGTTTTCTAGGACGGCAGATATCGTTATACTGCTGAGATGGATAAGAGCGTTGGAGTTATTAAATGTATCGTTATTAATACGACTGACCACCCTCGATCTGTTGAATTTTGGTCAAAAGTCCTTGGCAGAAATGTTACTGCCGAATATGCCCCTTATGCCGAGCTCAAAAAGGAGGGCGAAATTACCGTTGTGATCCAAAAAGTTGACGCAATTCCCTCTCAAAGTACTGGCGTCCATTTTGATCTCAAAGTCGAACACTTGGAAGACGCAATCGATCTTGTTTGTCGACTTGGTGGCTCTCATGTAAAAACCCTAAAGAAAGCAAAATGGTCTTGGGCAATCATGCAAGACCCTGACGGAAACGTTTTCTGTTTGTGCGATTAACAAATGACTCGAGAGAACTAGCTGCCTTCTCGCCATATTTCAGCTACAGCCACGGTTCTAAAGAAATCTTGTGCTTGATCTGCGACACGAAACGCTAAGTCACCAGAGCCATACTCAAGCCCAAGGGGTTCCTCGATAACTACCGTGGCATTATCGACAACCTGTAGCGTTCGAGGCCCTGCGCCCGAAAGCGTATGGATAAAATCCATCTGGCGTTCACGGCCTGCAAGCGTCAGACAGTGGATATCCCAATGACTGACATGCAAGCCAACCGTAACCGGCGCCCAGCCCAGGTCATGACGACGGAATTCGTTGTGTGTGCCTGGGTTAGACACCTCCCCAAGCTCAAAAGCCTCACATAATAGATACCCGACCGATAGCTTGCGGCTGTCCGGGCCAGTAGTAGCATAAAATTCTCCGCTCAATGCCTCATGAAAGTAAGCATGGTTTATGGATATTCTGGCACTCATAAGTGCAAACGTATCACAAAAGTATTGGTTTTTATATTGGTTGTGTTTGGCGTACCGCTTGGAAGCTATGTATAACTATTTTTGTTTCACTAAAGCCAAAATAGCTGCGGCATCAATTGGCGGCCCCAATACAGAAGCCGTAACTTGATCTGAACCGTCATTTATATTCATCACAGTAGCAACATCTTTATGACTCGTGATAACAGTCGCACGCTCCGCATTCATTTGTTGGTATAGTGTCCAACTTGGATTAAAAAGAATGGGGCGCCGCGCTAAAGCAAAGAGCGAACTGTCCCCTACCGTATCACCCATGTGTATATCTAACTTTGTAGTGTCACCTCCTCGAACCATAGCGTATTCAGTTGCTTTGTTGATACTGTAAGCCTCATCTGTAAAATGCCCGTCTCGGGTAACGTATGTGCTGCCAATGAGTGCAGCAAAACCAAGGTCGTCAGCAAACGGCTCCATGAGCCATTCCGGCATCAAGGAGACAGAGATGATGTTATGAGTTGGTCTTAGTGTATCAATGATTGCAGTTGTCACATTCCAGCGCCGATGCCTATGCTGGTTTGCTACAATTCGAGCCGCTTCGCCAAGCTGGCTAACAGGTTTACCCGGAACTTGCTCGATGAAAAAGCTAACGAGCATCCTAAGATGAGCGGTGTAATTCTCTTCGGTATTGTCGTTCTTCCAAGCCTGTTTTGCCTGTGATATCTCAGGGGGCATCGGATCAAAAACAGATTGTTGTGCGAGCCACTCGGTATACGCTTCGAGCACGGTCATCTTAAACACCGTGCCATCTAAGTCAAAAGTTGCATCTGGCAAATCCGGGTTAATCCCTTCGTTCAACTCGATCATTGTTTAAATATAGCAAAAACACTTCCGAATGAAGTGTGTACTTAGCAGTTCATGGCCGTATTCGCCTGGAGCCGAGCGTAAGCAGCGTAAAAACCATATGGGTAATTACTACGATGTTGAAACTGTTCTATAAGCTGAGCGGCCAACGCGCGCGCTAAAAGGATGTTTTTGGAAAACGCTGTTAGAGCCGTTCTTCGGGTCTTCGTGCAGGTCTTTGAATCGCTACCCCAGCAGCTGTGAGCGCCACTCCTCCAACAAAAAGCCCTAAAGCAATATTCCTAACAAGCTCTTCCTGCTCTGTAGGATTTGGATTAATATGCATTTCGCCAGGGGTAAGGACGTCATCAACCATCGCGGTTGGTTCGACATTGGCTTCGCCAATCGCTCCAAGACCACCAAGACCCATAGCACTAATTCCAACTACAGCAATACCGCGTCCAACTCGTTGTCTAATTGTTCTTTTTGGTTTTTGATTTTCTGGATTCACAATAACATTTTATCATAAGGTAACTGTTTTGTCAATTTTAGTATACTCTCCCTTCTCTTTTATATGCCTACATCACGAGTGCACAATAAAACTGAGCGCGTTATTACATTTTCCGGACAGAAGAAGTGTGATTACGGAGCATGCTAGTAACATATTTGACCTTGGGAGGGGCGTTACTTTGGAGGCCTGGGACTACTTTAATTTAAGAGAGTCGAGCGCCTGGGCTACGAGCGGGTCAGCTTCTGCAGCTACCGAAACATAGTTATCAAGTTCAAACGGTGGCGTGTTCACGACAGCAAGTACTAAATCCTCTTCCGGCAGCGTTATATGTACCGTGTCTGGTGGCGTCACGATTATTGTGCCTGGTGCGAGCTCTTTAATATCACTGCCAACGGCAATCCTGCCGAC
>JAHBAU020000021.1 GCA_018499905.2 Candidatus Saccharimonadota bacterium
GACATTCTACTTAAGTTACTTTGAATGTCAGGCCGCCCTTCAGGGCGTTGTCTGGGGGCACTTGTGCCTTTTGACAACAGAAGCGACAAGGGATCAAAGTGGCTGCGGCGTTTTTGCCTATCTTTTGCCGCTGTTGGCAAAAGTAGGTCGTCTAGACAGCCGGAACGGCTGGCAGACGAAACAAAAAGAATATAAAAATTTTTGCCTTAAATCGTCATGATCTCGGCTTCTTTAGCCTTAGCCAAAGCCTCAAGATCATTTTTAATACTATTCATGAGTTCATCAACCTGCTTTTCTAGCCGGCCTAAATCATCTTCACTCATAGTTTTGGCGTTCTTGGCCTCTTTGGCCGAGTCAAGTGCATCGTGGCGAGCCTGGCGTACGCGCACTAAGCAATCTTCTTTCTTCTCACCAAGCTGTTTGGCAATGTCGCGGCGTCGCTCTTCGGTTAATGCCGGAACGGGTACGCGAATAATCCGACCATCATCTGTCGGGTTAAAGCCCAGCGAACTTTCGTTACGAATAGCTTCGGTAATTACCTGCAAGTTATTGGGATCAAATGGTGATACTTGAATCAATTGGGCTTCTGGCGTTGAGATAGTTGCAGCTTGATTGAGTGGCATGGCTGTGCCATATGCCTGCACCATAATGCCATCGAGCATGCTCGGATGAGCCCGGCCAGTACGCAGCTTTTTGAGCTCTGCTTCAAAGTGCTCTTTAGCGACCTTAGTATCGTTCTTGAACTTGTCGATGATTTGGTTGGTATCCATATGACTATCTTAACCTACAAATGCTAAATACTTAACCCTTGGGCATTAAAATCTGCTACCCAAGCGGTGATTTGTTCAGGCGGGAGGACTGGCGACTGATCACCTACGAGCAACACTTCGGCAATCGGTCCAGTAATTGCACCACCAAGTGTTTCGAATACCCGCACAGCGTCGGTGTTTCGGCGCAACTGCCTTTCGCCATCCATAATGACGATTTCATCCAAAAACCCGTTTCTATCAACATGAAATAACGGGCCCACAAAGAACCGAGTCGTATCGCCGTTCCCTACACAATACCTTGGCGAAATACGATCGTCTTGAAATTGACAGGTGACAACAGGATTATCTGTTATGTGTGTCGCTAATGCACGATGCTGCTTTATCGTCCCGCCATGCTGAGACTCATCCATTAGCCCAACATGCATGCCGGGCAAAATATACTCCTCGAGCATCGCCTTTTTGGTGCCTCCATCAATCCCCTTGCCACCGTTCATGCTCATCGCCGAACCAATCAACGGTTCAATGCACGGGATATCGTCAAGAGCATTTGCACCCTGAATTGCATGCAGCATTGGTGCTGCACCACGATTAGGGAAAAACACTAAATCAGGCTCGGCTGCCTGCATAAAAGCTGCAGCTTCCAGACACGTGTTAACGAAACCTGCTGCCCGTTCCGGGCTAACAGTTGCCACTAATAGATCCACCGGCTGAGTGTATTTGGGAGTGGCACCGTTGGTCATTATTGAGATGCTGCAAGGTCTTAGGCGACTTCGCCGAGTTGGAGGCGGGCGAAGCGGCGAACAACGATGTTCTCACCAAGCTTGGCGTTGTGCTCTTTGACGTAGTCGCCAACGGTTTGGTCAGGATTCTTGATGAACGGCTGATCCATTAGACACTTTTCGGCAAAATGCTTCTTCAGCATGCCTTCGACAATCTGATCAACCATGTTCTCGGGCTTGCCTTCTGCTTTTACCTTGTCGGCAAATTCTTTGGCAACTTTATCACGGGCATCAGCTGGCACGGCGTCACTCGACACAAATTCGGGATTGCTGGCAGCAATATGCATGGCCAGATCTTTGACCAAATTGGTAAAGATTTCGTTGCGGGCCACAAAGTCTGTTTCACAGTTAACCTCGACAATTACGCCGATGCGGTTGTCGTGGTTATAGTTGCCGATTACGCCTTGGCGGGCTTCGCGTTCACCACGCTTTTCGGCCTTGGTCATGCCCTTTTTGCGCATGGCTTCCAGAGCTGTATCAAAATCACCTTTTGCTTCTTCCAAAGCTGCCTTGGCATCAGTCAACCCAACACCAGTCAGGTCCTTTAAGCGCTTCACATCTTCAATAGATACCGCCATTATTTGTCCCCTTTCTCGTCGGTTGCTTTCTCGGTTTTGCTGTTTTTGGCTTTGCCAGATTCGATAGCTGCTTTAACGTAGTCGGCAATTAATTGCAGCGCCTTGATAGCGTCATCGTTAGCCGGGATTGGGTAATCAACCAGTGATGGATCGGCATTGGTGTCAACAATGGCTACAGTCTTGATACCGAGTTTTTTGGCTTCACGCAGCGCGTTGACATCATGAATGATGTCAAAGATAAATACCGCGCCAGGACGAGCTGCCAAGTTCTTCACGCCACCATACACGAAGTTCATGGCGTCAATTTCTTCTTGATAGCGCTGGACTTCTAGCTTGTTGTACTTGGCCTCAAGCGCACCAGAAGCCATCTTGGTTTCCTGGTCCTTGAGGTACTTAATACGACCGCCCATGGTTGCTTTGTTGGTCAGTAAACCGCCCAACCAACGCTCAACAACAAACGGCATGCTTGTGTCATCGGCCAGTTTGCGAGCAATATCTTTTGATTGGCGCTTAGTGCCAACAATCAACACTTGCTTGCCTTCGCCAGCAGTTTTGACAATGAAGTCCAAAGCTGTTTCAAGACACACGACCGTCTTTGTCAGGTCGATAATGTGGCTGCCACCGCGCTTGGAGTGAATGTACTCAGCCATTTTAGGGTGCCAACGAGCGGTCTTATGACCAAAGTGGGCCCCAGATTCTAATAGTTGTTTAATATCGACATCAACAGATGCCATATGCGTTAATCCTTTCTCTTCGGTACGGTGCTTACCCGTCGTATCCTACACGGATTACGAAAGGAGGACTTGCTGCTCCGCCCTGCTTAATATTGATAAAAAAATCATAGCATAAAACGCCAAGGCGTGCAATAATTGACCGATCGTCATTTATATGGAGAAGTTATGGCCGGTCCGCTACCGCCCCCAGGATTAGTAGAAATAGTCTTAAGCCCATCGCATTGGGCCGACCCACGACCAGCGCCTGATTGTTGGGTTGAACCAAGAGATCTGCATGCTGTACTCCTCGCGGGAGATCTAGTGCGCTTCGTCGACCAAGTGGAACATCCACTGTTAAACGGGGGCTATGAAAGAGTCGAGACTCACACCGAGGGTCCTATGCCGCATTCCGACATGCCCATTGGCATGAGCCGTGACATCGGTGATGCGAACGTTCTAGGTGTGGTGGTTGATACTTATCACTGCTACGAACCAAGTATCGTTAGGGCAAATTTTACTGACGGCACCCGTTTTGATGAGGCCAACCAACAACTACTGCAGAATCCCCTCGATCCTGCTGCACCAATTCACGACCTGCAAGTGGCACGGTATTGTTCTTATGGCTTTGAAAGAGTGACAAGGCGTCCCTACCTCGCTAAAACCGTCTTATCCGGGCAGCAGTGCGGAATCATGGCGAGAGTCCTGCCCGAGTTTGCAATCGGGGAGCACAGAATGGACCGTCCCCAGGATTATGTGATGATCGACAGCCCTGATCGGGAGATTGGCGTCACATATCAACATGCTGCATCTGACGGCCGGGTATCTTTAAGCAAAATTGTGCAGGTTGATGTATTCGCACCGGTCAATAAATAATACCTAGCCGCTTAAAAATACTAGAGTAACCAACGATGTGCGTTAGTAACTGGATCCAGAGCCAGGAAATACCTGCTCAGGATTGATTGCCGGGCTCGCTTCGGTTGTTAGAGCTACAAGGCCGGCAAGCACGACCAGTGGCTGTTCACGATTATTGAGGCCTTCGCTGGTAAGATGCCAGACCGTAGGGGCATATTCCAACGGTTCACCTGCCAAACTTGCATGAGGGCGTGGTGACAACGATAACCATGGCTGAGCATCCGTAAGATCGTTTCGGCCGCTATCAACGACTGCTGACGGTTTATTACTTGGGTCAAGCTTTAAACCGTACGCCATACTTACTTCGGCCATTGCGGTGAGTGCCTGTTGCCGAAGTAGAGGATCGGTAGCCTGCCGAGGCAAGACAATGTCCGCTTCAATGCTAAAACCAGTGGGCGTTCCGTCACTACTGAATTTCTTGAGGCGTAATGCGGGTGACTGCTGGACTGCATGAGGAACTTCTGCGATTACCGTACCAGCAAATTCGTTCAGCGTCATTTCGGTAAATCGACGTTCATCACCGCCTAATAGATCAAGTACCCGCATGCGCCCGGGCCATAGATGTAGATGATCAACAATCTGGGGGTCATACTCTACCAACGCTCCAGGGTCGTCTGGGATGGGTGGTGAATTTTTCTGTAAAAATGCTAAACCGCGTTGATTTAGCTGTCCAAAGTTACCTTCAAAATCCGGATCTTGCATCACTGCACGGTTCCAGACGCCATCGGGTAAAGCTATATCGAAGTGTGGACCGGTTTCTGGGTTAGAAATATAGCCAATAGAAACGTAGTGGTTGTTATGTGCCATAGGTTGTGAGGCTCCTTTCAACAAGCAGTAATACGTGGGGGTTGGCTCCTAGTCTAGGCCCATGCTTGCTGTATGGTCAAATGACTGGGCTCCAATGTATACAAAATTTAAGCAGCTAGAGCAAACTGGCGATCTTCAGCGTAGACTATGCCGTCTGGTCCTAACGCTATTGAACCAAGGGATTTTGGATACTGGGGCATCGGCCAGAGTAATGGTTCAGGACGTACATATTCCGACCCTTCCTCTTCGTCTTCCATGACTGGCGCAAAATCTATCGTCGCACCAACGCTGTGACGTCCAGCGTCAACATTAGCGGCGCCAAAAGTCGCGAAGCCTACCATGAAGCCCATAGCCTCGTGGGTGACGTCGAGGACATTCTGTTCGATGTTTTCTAAGCGCCAGGTTTCCATTTCATGAATTACTATAAGATAATCAGAGATGGAAGTCAATCTCAATCAATCACCTGTTGACCAGATGTAACAGATGGGTTATACTACCGCGAGCATGAAAACAGATCTACATCCCAAAGAATACCGCCTGATGGTGTTCGAAGACCTCAACAACGGGGTCAAATTCTTAACGCGCTCGACTGCCAAGGCCGAAGAGACGATTAAGTGGGAAGACGGCAACGAATATCCACTGCTCAAAGTGCATATTTCAAGCGCCAGCCACCCCTTCTTCACTGGTGAAGAACGTATTGTCGATATTGAAGGCCGCGTTGACAAGTTTAAGGCTCGCGCTGCTGCTGGTCAGGCTGCAATCGAAAAGCGTTCGGCCGCAGCTAAAAAAGTTGCCGCCCGTAAAGCTGCCAAAGCCGACAAAGCTGCTGACAAAACCGTTGCTACCGAAGCTTAAGTTTTATTTGCAAAATCAAAAACCGCTCTTTTTACTAGAGCGGTTTTTTAAAATCTAGAGGGTCTAGCGAATCTATTAGAGCCACATAGTAGGATCGTCATCAGACAAGCGCTGCAGCTCTACAGGTTTATGAGGCTGGTTAACAGTGTCGGCTTTTGGCGGCGCCCAGTAATTTCTGGCTGGTTTTTGTTCCGAACCTTCTGAAGCAGCAGATTTAGCTGCTTTTCTCTTGTTCATGCGTCGGTGAACGGCATACGCACCAAGTCCAACTACTGCCACTACACCGACCAAAGACTGTACACTAGCGCCTGACTGTCCTTCATGAGAAACGCCCGAAGCCATGATTGTCTGAGCTTCATGATAAACATGAGGCTCTGACAGAGCCGGCAGATTACCAAATGCAACCTGCTCCATAACCGGAGTTTGATGAATGACAGGAAATTCAGGTGTTTGCTGTGGTTGTGTCATAAGTGAGGTTTTTCCAAAAATTCGATTACTTAGTAATAACCTATATTATATCACTTAATTAAGCATTAATCAATGGTTTTGCTACTATCATCTGTTTGCTGCTTTGGTTTTTGATAGATCTTAACTATAATCACCAGTGCTATGCAAAACAAAGAAACATCTGCCCGACAAGAGTTAAGCGCACTGCAAGGTCAGTTGCAGGACCCGAGTGTCTACTCCACGCCCGAGTACCCTCGGTTGGCGAAGAGATTGAGTGAGCTCGAAGAGTTAGTCGGCGTTTTTGATGATATTGCCAATTTAACCGAACAGCTTAACCAAGCCGCCGAACTTGCCAAAGGTTCAGACGACATGGCCGAACTTGCCCAGGCTGAGCTAGAGGAGTTACATTCAAAATTAGAAATTCAAAATTCAAAATTACGAGAACTTTTAGTCCCACGCGATCCTAACGATGAACGCAACGCCATTGTTGAAATCCGGGCAGCGGCTGGTGGCGATGAATCTTCCCTGTTTGCTGCCGAATTGTATCGTATGTATGCCAAGTACGCCGAAACGAAGGGCTTTAAGATAGAGTTGCTTAGTGAAAGCCCGTCTGAAGCCGGAGGTTTTAAAGATATGAGCTTTGCCATGAATGGCCCAGAAGCCTATGGCACTCTTAAATTTGAGGCTGGCGTCCACCGTGTCCAGCGCGTCCCGGTCACCGAAAGCCAAGGCCGAATTCACACCAGTACCGTCACAGTTGCCGTCTTGCCCGAAGCCGAAGAAAACGATGTCGAAATCAAAGACAGCGACCTAAGAATAGATGTGTATCGCAGCGGCGGGCACGGGGGCCAAAGCGTCAACACCACTGACAGTGCCGTTCGCATTACACACATCCCCACCGGCATAGTCGTTACCAACCAAGATGAAAAAAGCCAGATTAAAAATAAGTTAAAAGCTATGGGCGTCCTGCGCTCCCGGCTGCTACAGGCCAAAATTGATGAAGAAAATGCCAAATTATCCGACCAGCGACAAAAACTGATTGGTTCTGGCGACCGCAGCGAGAAAATCCGCACCTATAACTTCCCTCAGGACCGGATTACCGATCACCGCATAGGCTATTCGAGAAGCAACATACCAGGCGCTCTGGCCGGTCAAATTGACGACCTGATTGAAGAACTGCACAAAGCCGAACACGAGTTACTAGACACCGAGAGCTAAGACGTGCGTGATTGGAATCTTGGTGTGATCGTTGACCACACCTAGGGTTTCGCCAATGTGATTGATCGCCGACTGGCTCAATACCGCAGCAGCCACCCCTGGGTCAGCCTGATGTGGCGGCTTATGCGTCTGCCACCAGTTCCAAGCAACTGCATCAAGCCCTTCCTGGAGCCCAGACACTTGTGTCTCAATTTCTATATGACGAATCGCAGCCGCCCTTTCACTAAGGCTAAGCTCTGGAAGACCTTGCTGCTGTCGAGCAAGCTCGAGCGCCTCATAGTGCTCCCAAGTTTCTGCAGTGACCGGAACCAAAAACTGATCGAACTGCTGTCCAAGAATTCGATGGGTTGAATTCCGCACGATACTTGGAACAATCGATTTGCCAACTAAATAGCCAGCCCCAAACGCAATAGCAGTTGGGGTAACATGATTATAGACCTGGTGCACCATCGCGCCAGTCGCCACTGAAGTGCCAGAAGCTGTAAGTAAAATTCCTGATTTTCCCAAACCTCGAGCAACAGCGGACACCCGCGCCAGATCAGCAGTCCGGCGCAATACCGACCCTTCGTTTCTGGCATTCAAAATATCATGATACAGCCCTCTTGCCTGACCACTAATGTCTTGTGTCATCCATTGCACGTCACCAGTTTCATCTTCATCATGATTATCGAATAAATCAGATAGAGTCTCAGCGCTATATTTCGCCATCTCAACGCCATACTCAGCCAACGCCGCCCGCGTATGCCGCACTTGGCTGGATAGCGTAATATTGAGCTGCATATCAATGACACGGCTTACGAGCCCTCGCTTGGCCGCATCCAAAGCGAGCGTGTCACGACCCCCAGGGTTTAAGCCGTCAGTTCTGTGCATTTTTTTGTAATTGATTTAACTAGCTTGTGGTTGGTCCGCATCCCACAGATTGCGTACAAGAGATATTGCAAAACTTATGGTGCCGTCTGGGTTCTGTCGCTCGGTTAAGCTCATGCCTGGGTACGGGACCACATCAGTTTCTGCAAAAACCATCAGTTGTGTGCGACGAACTGGGTCGGAATTGGCCAGACGCTCAGCACGTAGTCGCTCATTAAAATCATAGGCTTGGATATATGCATCTTTTACAGATGCAGGATTGCTGTTAATTACCGCTTGAAACTCACCAAACACCTTAACAATACTGGAGCCAACTTCCTCGGCGGTACGATGCTCTAATGGTTTCCATCCCAACCGGACTGCCTCCTGCGCCTGATCCGTGTTCGGCACAGCAACTTGTATGGTGCCATGGTTTCTCACATCTAATCCCATATAGCTCATGAGAGCACTAACCAATTCAACATTATCAGGACGCACAGGGATACTTGAACGTAAAGCTTCCTGGGACAAAGTAACCTCTGCCTGGGGTGCTATTTCATGTTTATCAGAACTTGTTGTTGACATAATAGCAATATTGTATCATTTTGCTTCGACTATCGCAATCTGTTGTTGTGCAAATGTGCCGCCCTCACGCCGAGCGTGCTGTTCCTTGCTACAATGAACTCATGACTGTGCAGGAATTGCAGAAGTATGGCCAACAAACACTCCAAAACATCAGCACTGCTCGGCTGGATACATTAGTACTGCTCGAAGACGCCACCGACAAAGATCGCGCCTGGCTGCTGGCACACCCCGAGCATTCGCTCACACCATCTCAAACCAAAAAATTTCAAGCGTGGGTCAAACGTCGCGTGGTCCACGAACCTTTGGCCTACATTCGGGGCAAGACCGAGTTTTATGGTCGAGAGTTTATGGTTAACGCCAGGACACTCGAACCCCGGCCAGAGTCAGAAACCATGATTGAGCTCTTTAAATCATTAGACCTGCCTCCTGAAGCGGTTGCCGCCGATGTCGGCAGTGGTTCTGGAGCTATTGGCATTACGGCTGCTTTGGAGCGACCAGGTATACAGATTAACTTCTTAGATATCGACCCAGACACCCTGGCAATCGCCCGTTCAAACGCGCGTAAGCATGGCGTTCGGGGCCAATACTACCAGGGAGACCTACTGGAGGCTTGGCCAATAGAATACGATGTTTTGCTATGTAACCTGCCCTACGTTCCGGACAATTTTAAGATTAACGAAGCGGCCATGTTCGAACCCAAAATCGCCATCTTTGGCGGCGAAGACGGCCTCGATCTGTACCGTCGCCTGTTTGCTCAATTAGCCACCGAAAAATTCGGCCACCCAATCATACTCACAGAATCCCTCCCATACCAGCATGATATTTTGGCAGCCGTTGCTCACACCCACGGCTACCAATTCAAACAGCAAGACGATTTTATTCAGATTTTTTATAACGATTAATGGACAGACTAGCTAATTTGTGCTAATGTTAATTGTATGTCAAACGCTGAATATTCTCCGTTACCTGAAGCACAAGTTGTTGATGTTCACGGTATTCTTGGGCAATATCGTGACCTAGGCACTACATTTGATTACGATAAAGCTCCAGGCGCAAGGTCCTGGAAAGGAATAATTACCGGGGTTCATCACGCCGAGCCTGGCGCGCCTTATATCTTTGATGGCATAGGCGAATTTGCGTATAGCCACAATGAGGTTGAGGTTGATGGCGGAGTACTGAAAGCCTATCTTCCAGTTGATAATATCGGCGCCCTCCTTCGCTTGCAAGCATACGAAATGTCTAGACCGGACGGCACCATTGAGAGAGATTTTGAGGCAGACGTCGTTATTGAAGGACCAATCGACCCCATGAAGGCTTTGGAGATTGGCACAGCAATGGTACAGGCATCTCGAAGGATCGGCGATGTCTTTGGGGAACCGTACGACCGGCTACTCGTTAAATATCCTGGAAGCCACACACAGGAGAGCAACCTTGTTTGGCAGATTGTACCAGACGAAATAACTGGCAAGCCGTACGCTATACCTTTAGACCCCAAAGAGTATCACGGAATCATACCGTCGCCTCTCTTGCCTCCTACTCGGTAGGGGCGGCTTCGAGGGTGGCTTTTAGGGTCTGCTCTTTGCCGTCACGCACAATGGTCAAAGTTACTGTCTCATCGACAGAATAGCGTCCGAGTACTGACGTGAGGCTACTATCTTCGTTGATTTCTTGGTCATTGACCTTGGTGATGACGTCCTTCTCTTTTAGGCCAGCTTTTTCGGCCGGACTGCCGCTAAGGATTGATGCCCCGCCACTTCGGCTGGGCACAATATAGGCGCCGCGCTTAACGTTCAGATTATATTCATAGGCGTAGTCATCGGTCAGGCTGACGTAGCGAATGCCAAGGTATGGGCGTTCCAATTTGCCCTTTTCGAGCACGCTCTTGATGAGGCCTTGGACGTCATTAATTGGGATAGCAAAGCCAATGTTTTGGGCTGACCCGCCGGCAATCGCCGTATTGATGCCAATAACCTCGCCATTGATATTGACTAGCGGGCCGCCGGAATTTCCCTGGTTGATGGCCGCGTCGGTCTGAAAGACATTTTGCAAGGTTTCCACACTACCGTCCTCGCCACCTGCTTCAAGATCGCGGCCGTAGCCTGAAATAATGCCACTGGTTACAGTATTCTGGAACTGGCCCAGCGCATTGCCAATGGCAACTACTTTGTCGCCAACCTGCATTTTGGCTGAATCGCCCAATTTAAGCGGCGTAAACGTTTTACCCTTAGCGCCTTTTATCTTCAAAAATGCAATGTCTAGACTGTCGCTCTCGCTGGTACGACCTAAGACCTCAACGTCATCGAGCTCGGTGCCGTCAGATAATGTGACGCTCACTGTGGAAATACCGGTTGGCACCACGTGGCGGTTGGTAATAATCACGCCGTCATCAGTAATAATAAAGCCGGTGCCGGCACTTTCTTGATCGTAGGCTTGTGGTTCAAAGCCAAAAAAGCCCATAGACGTTGCTTGCGAGGTCACATTGACCGACACAACACTTGGACCGACTGTTTTGGCGATATCACTAATGAGCTGGCTTTCGTTCAGGATGATTTGCCTGTCAGCGGTCGTGACCAATCCACTAGAGCTTATCTGTCTGTCCTGGCTTCGGCCACCAAACCAGCCGCCTAAGAATCCG
Source organism: Candidatus Saccharimonadota bacterium (assembly GCA_018499905.2). Taxonomy (GTDB): domain Bacteria; phylum Patescibacteriota; class Saccharimonadia; order Saccharimonadales; family AQU-01; genus AQU-01. The sequence continues at coordinate 11,146 of JAHBAU020000021.1, forward strand.
GCGCTGATGCTGGCCATAATCATAAGCGTCGTGCTGGCGCCTTTGGCACTGAGCCGAGGCAGTCGCGGCAATTTGGGCATTTTTGGCTTTGGAACAGATACGGTGTATTGTTTTTTATCGAGTGCCATACGTGCGATTCGTACTCCTTATTTTTACTGATTTTACGGCAAATAAACTGAGAATTAGCTTAAGAACAATCGACTTCTCACCCTAGACCGCCTTGTCGCCCCAATCTGAAAAGACAATGACAATCACCACGACAGCCGTCGTCACAAACAGCACCTGACGCTTCAATCCATATGATAGTTTGTCATTGGTATCTAGATAATAAATACTGGCCAGACCGAGCGAGACAACGGTCAAAAGCAAGGTTGGCTGGGCTACCACTCCGTAGAACAACAGCCAGTGGCCAAGCAGCCACATCAGCGCCGCCGCAAAATAGGCCCACAGGGTAGATAAAAACTTTGTCAGCGGTTCATCGTAGGCAGTCAGGAAATGACGCGCGGCAGCGTAGCAGATAATCCAGGTGGCCGGAACAAGCACGTATAGCGAAGCGTCACCCCACTGGGTGAGCAAAGCGCTAATGCCAAGGGCTTGTGCGGCAAAGGCCTGCAGGGCTACCGAAATTTGGTCAGACCTAGGCTTTAGGACAATCAACCAGCCCATAAATAACATCGTCCAAACGAGCTGCAACATCTGCGAGCTGCTGTTCATCATGAAGATTAAGAAAGATAGGCTGACAGTAATATCGACGCCATTGGCCCGGATATTGGCCGGCCAGTGACGTGGCTTAACGGCCAGCATACGCCATTTTGATAACAATATCAGCGTGGCAGCCAGCTCATAAAACCGCAGCCGGACAAACACAAATACCAAAAGCGGCAAAAGAACGAGTAACAAGAAATGGACAATTCTGGAAAATCCGGCGGCCGGCTTGATTTTAGCTTTGAGCGTCATATCGCCTTTTTAGGGTCACCTTCCCGTTTGAAACGTATCTAGTTAGTTTGGCTCGAACTGTTTGCGTCTGCACCGAGTATTATAACAAAGTCGGCCGTACCTGGCACAACCCCTGCTGGAACGGTCGATGTCGCAGTGACGCCAAGACGACGCTCCAGGTAATTTTTAGTATATTTGTTTTCATTGGTTATATCGATCAGCTGGGTCGTCTGGAAGTCTTCGGTGGGCGCATCGCCAACGGTGGTGACATTGTAGCCGTATGTTTTCAACTCGTCAGCTTTTTTGGTGGCCAAGCCAGAAACGGTCGTGCCGTTTAGAACCACTACTTCGGCGTTTTCTTTACTAATAAAACCGTCTTTGAGCGCATTTCGGACGTAGTTTTTGATAGCGTCGTACTGATACAGCCCAGCTTTTGGCAGCACAGCCGACAAGCCGTTGACTGGTCCGGTGGTGACAAAGTTGTGCGGTGGTGTCACTAAATCAAGCGAGAAGATGCTATCAGATGGAATCTTGCCGGCAATTTCATACAGCCGCTGGAAATCACCGGTTGAAAAGTCGGTATAGACGTTATCGCCAAGGCTATCGAGCAACTGCGAAATCTTGAGCGGGTTGCTATATGTCCCTGCCGATAAAATCTTTTCTTTGAGCGAGATTAATAGTAACCGCTGTCGTTCACCACGGGCAAAGTCAGAGCTGGTTTGGCGCGACTTGGCATACAGTAGCGCCCGCTGGCCGTTAAAGCTTTGTATGCCTTCTTCGGCAATAATCGGGTTGTAGTTATTCTCCCAGGCAATGGTCGGATCATAGAGCTGTTCTGGAACATTGACGGCAATACCGCCAACAGCGTCAACCGATTGCCGAAAGGCGCTAAAGTCCACCACCACGTGATAATGAATAGGAATACCGAGGACTGGCTCAAGCGTCTTTTCGGTGAGCGCTAAGCCGTCTTTGGTTGCCCCAGCCACGTCTTTAGCTTTGGAGTTTTGCTTACCATACGAGAAGGCAGCGTTGATCTTCTGGCTGCCATACCCGGGGATTTCTACCCATAAGTCGCGCGGAATGCTTAATAGAGCCGTCTGGTTATTAACTGGGTCGATACTAACAATAATAATCGTGTCGCTTAAATCAGGGGCTTCGTGTTCTGGGCCACCAATACCGAGCAGCAGCACGTTAACTCGCCCGTCGCCTTCGCCCTTTAGGCTAGAGACTTCCACATTCTGCGCGAGAGCCGGTGCGCTGCCGCCGCCACGGAAGATGTTTTTCTGCACAAAGTAGATTTTGACAATAAAATAGGTGGCAACGAGCATGCCGGCAGCCGAAAATCCAATAGCTATACGTTTGGTGCGCCGCCAAAAACTCTTCTTTGGTTTCATGCCATCGTTTAAATGGCGGCCACGGCGCTTTAAACGAGAACGTTTGCGCGGACCAGTATTAATGGCCGGCAGCGAAGGTGCTGGCAGAATACTGTTTTGAATCTGCGGCTGTACAGCTGCGTGAAAGCCTTCGGGCCGTCGTAAATCATCGAGCTTTTTATCTGGTGCTGCTGGACGAATGCTTGGCCTACGAGTGCTACCCATATTGCCAATAGTTCCGTGATTTGCTCCAACCCCACCGGGCACGCTAAATCCATCGAGCGTACGCCTCGGCAAATTATGGTTAATTGGTTTTCGGTTCTTAAAATCCATAAAAACGAGAGTGAATTGTGCCAGTCTTACTAATCGAAAGTCACAGCGAGAGCTAGGTGATACTTAGGGCACCTGGCGTTAAGTATAACAACTTTCGGCCCTATATTTAAACCCAATTTTCCTGAGAAATGGCTGAAGCCCGCATCCTGTAGGTGCACTGCTTAGACTTTCGGCTTCGGCCGTTCTGCGGTATAGTGAAGGGTCGATGAATCCTTCAACACCCAGTCCTAGTGATCCACCACCAGTATATGTTGGTAGCCGGCGCGGCCCGCGGCGTTTTGGCGGTGGCGAAGGCCTCAAAAGTGTTCTGTCGACTTTGGCGATATTAATCATTGCTCCGGTGATTGCCTTGACGCTCACAACCTATGTGTTTCAATCGTATGAGGTTGACGGCCCAAGTATGGAGACAACTCTGCAGAACCGAGACCGCCTGATTGTTTTAAAAGTCCCGAAAACTTGGGCAAAAATAACCGGCAATGATTTCATTCCCAACAGAGGTGATGTTGTCGTCTTTAACTACAACGAGATCTTCAATCTCGGCACCGAACAGAGCCGGCAGCTGATCAAACGAGTGATCGGCCTACCAGGCGATAGAGTTGTCGTCAAAGACGGCACAATTACCGTTTATAACTCACTACATCCGGAAGGATTTCAGCCGGATCGCACCCTACCTTACGGCTCTGTGATTGGCGAGACAAGCGGCGATGTCGATGTGCGGGTGGAGGCCGGAGAGGTCTATGTATGCGGTGATAATCGCGACAACTCGCTCGATTCCCGCTCATTCGGCCCGATTAAGGCCAGCGACATTGTTGGTAAGCTCATATTTCGCGTCTTCCCCCTCAACAAAGCCGATTTGTTCTAGGTTATAGGTTGTAGTTGATAGGTTTTAGTTTATAGTTACATTATGACTCTGGCTTCTTATAAGGATTTAATAGTTTGGCAGAAATCCATTGAGCTCATTGAGAGGGTGTATGAGATAACGAGTAGCCTGCCAACACAAGAAATGTATGGATTAACCTCGCAGATGAGGAGAGCATGTGTGTCAATTGCGTCAAACATTGCTGAGGGTAGCAAGCGCAGTTCAAAAGCCGATTATCGTCATTTTTGCACTATTGCTTTGGGCTCTGCAGCAGAACTCGAGACGCAGCTGATTGTCGCACTGCGGCTATTTAAACTAAACGGTGCAGATGAATGTATTGAAGGTGTTACAGAGATTCAAAAAATGCTCCATGCATTGACGCGTAAACTCCAAGCTTAAACCCTATCAACTACAACCTATAACCTATTCCCTGTTGCAATTTATTGAAAATTGCTTTGAGTTCGGCGTCGGATTTGTAGCGAATTTCAAGGCGGCCGCCTTTGGCCATCGGCTTAATACTAACTGGTACGCCAAGCTGCTTCTCTAGGCGTTTGGTTTCCGGCGTGCTGCTGGTGACTTTTGCCCGAGCCGCCGTGGTTGTGGTGGCGCCACCCTTGTGGGCGACAGCAAACTGCTCGGCCTGCCGGACAGTCCAGTGATTTTTGATAATCAGTTTTAATAGCTCCTCTTTGACCGTGTCATCTTTGATGGCCAGGATGGCACGTGCATGACCTTCGGTAATCGTGCCTTCAGTTAGAGCTTTTTGAGCCGATGATGGTAACTGTAAGAGGCGCACCAGGTTACTGATGGTGGCCTGGGCTTTGCCCAACCGCTCAGCAATCGTTTCGTAATCAATATTGAACTGGTTGTGCAGCTGGTAAATCGAAGCTGCCTGCTCTAATGGTTTCAGATCCACGCGCTGGACATTTTCGACGAGCGCAATTTCTAGTTGTTCGAGTTCTTCTGAGGTACGAACAATAGCCGGGAGAGTCTTAAGCCCGGCCTGCTTGGCAGCACGATAACGCCGTTCGCCGGCGACGATAGTATAACTATCAGGTGTCTTACCAGGAGTGACAACAATCGGCTGCAGAATGCCGTACCGCTTGATCGATGCTGCTAACTCATTTAGAGCGGCCGCATCAAAGGTTTTGCGAGGCTGGTCAGGATTAGGTGTAATCGCCTCGACAGCCAGCTTTTGGATTCGTTCGGTTTCATCAACTAATATAGAACTGTCGAAATTCTGTGGCAATAAAGAATCAAACCCTTTGCCAAGTCCGCCTTTTGTCATGATGTTCTCCTCTCAAACTCTTTGGTCAGCGCTTTATAGGCGCGCGCACCCTTACTCCACTTGTCGTGCTCTAGAATGGTTTTGCCATAGCTCGGCGCTTCGGCCAAACGCACGTTGCGCGGCACGACTGACTTATACAGTTTATCGCCAAAATGCTTCTCTAGCTCATCGACAACCTGCTGTGCTAGGCTGTTGCGGCCATCAAACATAGTGACGAGCACACCATTCAGCTCTAATTTCGGGTTCAAACCCGCCCGGACACGCTGCACAATATCAAGCAGCTGCCCTAAGCCCTCGAGCGCAAAATACTCAGCCTGCACCGGAATCAAAACTTCGTGCGCCGCCGTTAAGGCGTTAATGCTCAGCAGCCCCAGCGACGGCGGACAATCAATCAAAATGTAGTCATAGTCCAATGGTTCAAGCGCTTGTCGCAAGCGATATTCACGGGCAGTTTCGCCGGCAATGTCAACTTCGGCAGCAGCTAACGCAGCGTTAGCACCAACCAACCACAAGTTGCCAAGGCCAGTATCAACAATCGCCGTGGCAATCGTTGTCGGCTGAAACAAAACTTCGTAAGTTGTCGTCGTAAGTGCCTGCTTATCAACCCCCAGGCCGCTCGTGGCATTGCCTTGCGGGTCCAAATCGACAACCAGCACTCGCTTGCCGTTCTTGGCCAGATACGCGGCCATGTTGATCACAGAGGTCGTCTTGCCTACTCCTCCCTTTTGATTTAGAACCGCAATAATCTTACTGGCGCTCATGATGCTGCTTATTTACCCTCTTATGCCTGTTTATTTTACTCTCATTTCACTTAATAAAAGCATACCACGTGTTTGTTCGTTATAATATATGACAGAATGCGTAGTCTTGAGAATATTAAAGAGTTGCTAACCCCGTCGTTTGCCAGTGCAACGACCGTGATTGGCGCAACCGTAGTTTTTCTAGGTGGAGCAACCTTTATCACTAGCAGCGATAGTGGCGCGTTGTATGAGTGGCTATTTGGTGAAACTAGCTCAGCTAGTCAAATTGAGACCGCCAAAAGTGCCCTGCAAACCGTCAATGACACCGTGCTTGGCAACAGCACACTGAATCAGCTGTTATTCTTTGTTTTATGGGCCCTTATTGGCTTGGCAGTCTATGTCATTATCGCCGGCATCAACCGTGAAGTCAGCAGCGTCAGCGAAGATCTCGAGGATATGGTCGGCAAGAACACCCACACCGATGAGATCCGGCATGAAATCATCACCAAAGCAATTTTACGCATGGTATTCATCGCCTGTTGGGGTATATACGCCGTTTTCTCGGTTCGTATCTATCTGCCGTTTAGTTTCTTATGCGCCCGCATTGGCGGCACCCAGCTCAGCGAAATATCTGGCTGGCTATTTATTCTGGCTGGCACATTAACGATGCTGTTATCACTGCATATGCATGTAGTATTTGCTCGTCTCGTCATGCTTAAGACGAGATTGTTTGAAAACTAAATACGGCTCCTCTGGCCAATTGGCAAAAACTTCAGTATGTTAAACTAAGCATGTAATTCTAGTGGGTGGGAATTTGGAGCATTTGCTATAAAGTCCCACATCCATTATCAGCACAATTATGGTTCACGGCGAAAACGTAATACGGGCATCTTTAGCCTTATCATCGTTGCTGTTCTGAGTTTTAGTGCCGGCCAGCAACTAAAATCAGCCTATGCTTATCAGATTGATACCCTCACCAGAAGACTAGTTGACAGCACTCCGGTCGCTAGGCCAAAGCCAGACATCAATAAAGCAATGTTGAGCAACTAATGACAGCTTTTAGAGAAAAGCTTCACTACTTTAATCATTTGCCAAGCTGATACACTAAAGTTACGACGAGCTAAGATTGCCGACGACTTCAAGCTGATCAAGCATTTTGCGGCCATGTGGTGATTTGTCGATTACGTTCGACATGTCTGCGCCACAGCGGGCCTGACCTTCACTGGTGGTATGCTCACCATTATCCCAATTCATACTTTCTGAAAGATCATACACCTTTCCATCAACCGCTACCCAGCAGTTTCGACCACTCTTACCATCTGCTTCGAGCAACTGTGCAACACTGATTACTTCAGATCCACTCGTAGCTTTTTTTGATTTTGGTTGACTGGTAGTCACCACCAACGCACCCATTAGCAGTACAACTACTGTAATACCTATAGTCCATTTAATGATGAAGTAGGTGGCAACACCTTTTAGAAACGTTTTTGGTTCCATGCTGTCTAAATAATACCATCCTTTAAGATTTAAAAAGTCTTGTAGTATTCCGTTCCAGTTGTTTGACATAGCTGTCGTAGCGGTTCACTACCGAGCGAGTCGCACAATACGTTTGCTTGATCCATGTTATGAAAATATGAAATGAAATCTTTGACAGCCCCAACGATGCAGTTACTCTGTGCGTCATAAGTCGTGCCCTTAAGGCAAAGCTCTTTTGTTTTGCTCGGATCACTGGTGGTGCTGCCTGAAGCATCCCGTCCTATGCTTTGATAACAAGTTGCCACGAATTGTTGCTCGATGGCTTCGCATTGCATAAACACTGTCTCAAAATTGTATTCAGCCAGTTTTAGAGCATACGAAGTTTGCATGAGATAACATTGGTTCTTAAATGTATTCCCCACAGCTGTGCAGGGATACATCGGCTGATCTTTGAACAAATATTTTGTACCATGGTCTTCATTGTCTTCACTCATGATGTTTTCCATAAAGACCCCACCGTAGCACGACTCTTGCTCCCACCACTCCGACATTTTTTGGCAGAGGCTTAGTGATTCAAATAATTCAATGTCGGTCAGACCCATCACTCCATGCCCCAAGCCATGGACACAATTAAAATGATAGAAACTGTAGGGCTGCTCCTGTTTTAACTTGTCGCATATGGTCGCAATATTCTGGAAAACATAATCTTTGCCAAGGCTTGCTGTCATGGCTTCCATAACCCCGTGGTAGTACCCCGACCAACAGAAGTTATCACCATAGCGATACGATTCGCCAATGTCGTTATATTTCGTCGCGGCCGCCCGACCGATGCGGTGCGCGAACTGATGGCATTGACTTACAACATAGGGTTCCTTGGCGTAGGCATCTTTGAGATCGGCAAAGGCTACGGCCGGCGAATCCTCTCGCGTCAGGGTACGCAATCTGTTATCCCAACATTTGAAGTCGGTTGATTGGGCCGTCCCCAAGCAAATTGGTGCTGTACTTGCGACTGTGCTGGGGCGCAAAATAGTATGTCGCACAATATATACATTGGCGGCAACAAAGGCTGCCGTAATCACTAGTAACATCAAGGGCTTTTTAGCAACTCGTGCTAGGTAGGTTTTGGGCTGCACTGCCCTTTTCTTGATCTTCATACTACCAGCTATTATATAACCCCCGAAAAGCAAAACCTACATTTTTGGCTAAGCCTGACGATTAAAAATTGCTGTTTTCTGCTTCGCGACGCATTATAAGCATTAGTACTATGCGGCTAGCTTGATAGTCACTAGCCTAGGTGTGGGACTAGGGAGCTTGGTGGTGCCGATGAAGTTGGTGCAGGTGCGATCGTCGACGGAGCCGTGGTTGTAGTTGTTGGACTTGGTGGTGTTGTAGTCGGGATCGTGGTTGGTGGTGGCGTTGTGGTGGGCGGAACAGTTGTTGGCACTGGCGGCGTGTCTGTCGCCTGCTCAACGAGGGTTATCGTACCATTGGCAATGATAATTTCGTATGTCGTCCAATCTGCCGGCGCATTATCGATACCTTCACCTACGACCACGGTTTCGCCTTCGGGAGTGACAAATTGCATGCCGGTCAGATAATCGGGATACTCTGGCGTGGTGCCAACAGAAGTAACTTCGCCAGTGGTTGCGCCAAATAAAGTGTCTTGGGTCAAGCCGGCGGCTGCCCGGATTGTCACCCGATGTTCTGAACCGGCTGGGAAGAACTGAACAGTACCCATGTCTAGCTGGTCACCACCGACGTTTTGTCCGTAAAGTATGGTGTTGCCTTGTTCGTCGGCATGAAATACTGGTTGATAGACATTGCCATATATAACACCTTCGCTATTAACCAATCGATCATTCGTGACTGGCAGCACAGCGCGCAGATAGGGTTTTTCGACTGAAGTATCTTGTAGCTGCTCACGGGCAGAAGCGGTGATCGCAGCAATTTCTTCAGGGTAGAGTTCATCCAGGTTGGTATTCTCAATTGTAACTAGGCGCATGTCTAGGCTGTCGGTCGGAGGCTCAACGAAGACAATTGTTCGAATGTCCGGACGGTCCAGATTAACCCGTAGATTTGTTTGTAGAATTTGAGTTAAACCAAATTGCCCTTCCTGGTGACTAACTGGCTCTCCTCTAGATATGGTACCGCCGTTTTTGCCGTTAGGCGTGAGCAGCTGACCACCACTGTTGCCAGGCCCAACAAGAGTACCGTCAGCGCTAGTGGAAGCGACATAGACATCGAGTTCGCGCGGACTTCCGTCACCTAGTGGCTGGGAACCGATGTAGATCAGGGAATTTTCTTGTCGTGAATCAGTTGAGGTTGCCTGTTCAGCAGGAAAGCCGGAAACATAAGCTACGTCTCCCTGCTCTGGTCGCTGATCGGCCAACTGGTCGGCATAGGCATCAAGGACTGTTTGCGGATCAACGCCTTCTGCAACAGCGAGGGCGACATCTTCGCCACCTTCTGGTATAAGAAATCCAGCAATGGTAGCGACTGTCTCCATATCACCGACCGTTTCGCCTTGCTGCATAGTCAATGCACCGTTGTGCTCAACAACTGCTCCATCTTCTGCAGACAGTATTTCGGATGACAACTGGTGAGCTGACAGCGCACCGCCAACAATCTGGTCTTCGACTGTTAACAGCCCGCCGCTGCTCGCTCTTCCATCTATATTGAGATAGAAGGTGCGTTGTGCGAGCCTCTCGCTGACATTGCCAGGAATTGGCTCGAACCCAGGAAGCTCAAAAAGCTGCTTCACTTCGGTGGTTGTAGTGGTTTCGGGTGCAGGCGTGGTTGCCACATCAGTGGTGGCTGGGGCTTCTGTTGGCGCCGGTGCGGCAATTGTTGTTGGCGCAGCCGTGGTGGTCGATGTTGAGCTAGTGGTAGATGGAGGCCGAGTAGTAGTCGTAGACGTTGTCGTCGTTGCCTCAGTGGTGGTCACCACAACCGGTGCCGTCATCTCGGGTATAGTTTGTGGTGGCATGGTGCCATCTGCCGCCTGGGCGGCCGGGTCGGCATCAGTATCACCGCTACGCAGACCTTCGTAAAGCCCGCCGGCAACTACTGTCGTGGACACCAGTGCCGCCAACGGGACTATCGCCCGTCGCAGTCGTGACGGCTGATGTCCTGGTACCGGTGGTTGTGGGGCTCTATCCATAAAATAATGGTCGTTTTCTAAATGATTAATGCTGATTGTTTTTGTTTTATGCCCGCTTGTAGTTGGGCACCTTATATATAATCTATCATAATTAGTAGAAATGTCAATGACTAATCTCGTTTTTCAAACCCGTGACCGTTCCTAGATGGTGTATGATATGAAGTATCTATGGGGGTGTCAAAAAGACGAATATTCATACTTGCACCGTTGGGGTTGGTGCTGATAACTACGGGTTTTGCTGTGGCTTGGTTTGTGTTGCAGCCACGGGACAAAACGAGTTCGTCCAACACGCAGGAAACTAAAACCTTCCAGGTGCTGGCCGCTCAGACAAGTCTTCCCTTGTATGCGACAAAAAATACGACCGCTTATAAATTTAAGGATGCGGTTGTAGCTGATGAGACGATCGTAATTGCCACCTATGAGACAAACAAAGGTGACATTACCGTTACCAATCAACCAAAGCCGACTGTCGACCCTTTTCTTACTATTGAGCCAGTCGATAAATTCGCAACTAGTATCGGGGATGCTCGACTCTATCCTGATGATCAACAAGAACCGTACATTGTGGTGTATGCCCCGCTTACCTGGCTAGTTATTCGTAGCAGTTCAGAACAAATCGGCTCAAATGATCTCAAAGCTTTTGTGCTGAGCCTTGCAGCAACAACTAATTAGCGCTTGGTGCTCAGTGGTCGGACCAGGGAGTAGTAGTCAACTTCAACGCTTCTGGAAGTGGTGCCGGCTGATTTTTCGATGTGAATATTTGGCTGTGTGGCCTGTGTGCCAGATGGGATGTTGGTCGTTGAACAGCCGACGAATGTATCGTTGATATAGAAGTCTACTTGGCTACCGGCCGAGTTGATGACAGCCTTTAGTCGGTACCAGGTTGCTGCAGAAACAGCTGTGGCTGAGCCGCCAGCGCTACAGTTAGCAGCGGTGTTTGTAACTTTGGTGCGAGTTCCACCGGCTGCAGTAACTAAGGTCCAGTTTGTTGAGGTGTTACGATCATATTCGAAGTACACTCCATCTGTACCCTGCCCGGCCATGCCATCTGATAAGCCTGCCCGGAAGTCAAATTCTTCACCGGCTGTCGACAGGGTTGGGACTCGAACCGAAGTCTCAATGGTTGTATTGCCGCCAACTTGCCAAGCGTTCAATTGACCCATGCGCAACAATGTACAGCCCGTTGCCGAGGTGCTGGTTGATAGATCCATGACACCTGGACGATCAGGTGTGTCGGAGTTAGCATAGGTCAAGTTCGAGAAAGTACAGACCGTATTATCATTAGTCCAGCCGTGAGTACCAATAGTGTTGGCGTTGCCAACATTGGTGCTAAAGAAGTCCTCGTGCAGAATAATTGCTGCTGAGATACTGGATGGGTCAGAACAGTTGGTCCAGATGCCATTCTCATAGCAGCGGAACTTGCCCAGGTTGCTGTTGTAGTACATGGCACCGTTAACACCGGTGGGATCACCAGATGTGTTCTTTTCGTCGAGGACGAGTAACGCACCCGTCGCATCAGCAGTGGTATCGCCGATGTAAATTCGATCATTGGTGCTATCAGCGACCAAAAGTGTCACGGTGGTGCTGCTGCCATCGTAGACTTCCAGCTGCGTAGCCGAGTTGCCAGTGGCGCGAGAAACCAGAACGCCCGTACTGGTAATTGAGAATACTTCTGAGCCACCAGCCGTGTTATCAGAGTCAACGAAGATATTGTAGTTCGATGTACTGCCACCATTTTGGTTAGAGACATACAGGCCGTACTTGTTGGTTACACCAGTCGTAGCACCATTGTCATAGTAAGAACCATACAAGTTGGTGATGGTGTTGGTGCCAGATCGATCAACTCGAGAGTAGAGGCCATAAGCGTTTGTGATTGTTGTGGTGTTGCCAGATATTGTAGGCAGATTGATCATGCCGTATAGGTTAGAAAGTGTACCGCCGCTGACCGAGCCAACTGCAAAGCCAGCCTGATTTTGGATACCATACTGGTTTGTGTTGGATGTGGAGGTAATGGTCGGGGAGTTGTTGAGCGAAACATTACTGGTGATAGCGCCGTCCAGCAAGACAGAACCGTCAAGGTTAACTGTTCCATCAACTTCAAGCTGACCCTCTACAAACAGATCATCATCACCAGTTGCATTTCCAGGGGTTGCTGTATCGCCAACCCGAACATAACTGGAGGCATTTATGGTTAGGTTACTGTCGCCTGTGATGGCATCGCCGTTGACGGCTATGGTTCCACTCAAAGTGAGGTTCCCAGTTGTGCCTGCGTCGGCAAGTGTTAACAAGGTGTTGGTGCCATCGGTGATGGTGTAGGTGGTGCCGTCGGTTGCCTGGATGACGGTTGAGGTATCGGCAAAGAACAGGTTAGCGTCCCAGCCTGAGCCAATAGTCAAACCATTTTCAACAGCTGCTGTACCTGTTATGCCCTGGATCATGATGCCAGTAAACGTATCGTCGGACGAGCCAGTAATTGGGTCGAAGTCTACATTTATAGCCGATAGGTCGGTACTGGTACCATTGCCGCCTTCGATATTTATATATAGCCCGTCAACGTTGTCAGTAGTAATACCGCTACCGGCGGTGGCACTAACCGATATCAGATCAACAGTTGAGGCAGCTGAAGGGGTTATCTGGAAGTTAGTATCAGCATCGGTGCTTAATACTATGTCGCCAGAACCAGCCGCAGTAACGGTTAGTGCTTCGTTGCCAGTTGTAGTGATGTCAGTGTTTAGGCCAGTGAACTGGACACTGTTGGTGCTTGTAGCGGTAAGGATTAGGTTGTTCGTCCTGGAATTTATTGATATGCCGTTAACGCTGTCCCAACTATCTCCACACAAGGCAGGCGATTGGTTACCGTCACCTTGTCCAAAATTAATGCATCCAGCAAGATTTATGTAGCCGTTTACCGCAAGTCCAGCTCGAGTTCCGGCAAAATATGAAGCATCGTTGGAAGTGTAAGAATAGGCTGCGGGCACACTACCTGTCATTAGTTGAGCACCCCAAGCAATGATAGTCGATGAATGATTCGAAATAACGATTGTTGGCTTGTAGTCAGTGATAGCGCCAGTGAAGTTCTGGGTAACGTGGTATCGTTTCCAAGTAGTCGTGGCTGTAAAGCTGCGAGCGGTTCCAGTAGTTGGCGTGCCGGCTACAGAGTCAATGCGCAGGTCGAATGGTTGCGTACCTGATGCTGTCTTGACCCAAACACTGAAGGTTGCTGGTCCGGCAGTAATACCGCTGACCGATGCTGTTTGAACAAGGGTGTGCGTGCCTGATCCGCTCGAAGCGAGGCTATCAGCCGTTGTTGAACCTGCTCCATATGGGTCTGCCGTAGTATCTGCCGTTACCGTTACGTTTGTTGCTGTCCAAGCCACCGCATCTAAGTCTTCACTGTTGTAGACTAGGTTTCCAATCTTGCCGAAACCGCCCCATGCGCTGCTAAGGCCATTTTCAAAATCAGAAAATGCCGTGTAGTTTATCGAACCGTAAGAACTGTCGACTGTCATAAGGTTAGTTCCTGCTGAATTTTGAATCTGGAAGGCGCTAACTGAGTCTGTTTGAGTCCTGAAAGTTGTGGCCCCACCATCGGCGATAGTCAATACATCAGCTGCTGTTGCAGTGCTATCACGTACTCTGAGCAAGTTGCCTGTTCCAGATGACTGAACATCTAGGCCGCCAACTGCACCGGTTGCCTGTTGGTTTACATTGAGGACGTAGGCTGAAGTGCTGCCGCTGGATGATGGGTTAGTAATATTTATCGACCCATCGGTGCTGCTAAGAGTGATGGTGGCGTCAGAGCCGTCAGCGTCAGCATCGTAAGATTGCTGCAAGGTGGTGCTGTTACCACCACAGGCGGCGTCAGTTTGGTTACAAAGCACCTTAACCGTACCGTTCTCGATGACATTCACTCTATTGGTGGTGGTGTTATAGAACAAGCCGCCGTTGAGTGCTGAGAGGTTGGTAGTCGGAACTGCCGTGGCGCCGTCCAACTGCAGAATGGTGGTGTTGGTATCTGTTCCGGTGCTATTACCAATCTTGATCAGGTTACCGCCAGAGCCGCTTCGAGCGGCAGTGTCAGCTGTTAGCAAGGTGTCGGCAGCAGTAGCGTTCTGGATTCGGAAAGCAGTCGCAGAGTTAGTCTCGTTGGTAAAGGTTGCCCCACCGCCGTTGGCGATAGTAAAGACTGCTGTGCTGTTGTCTTGAGCAACGAAGATGCTATCGGATGAAGAACTGTTCGTAACAGTCAATCGAGCAGCTGAGGTAGTAGTCGTGCCAATGGCGATACGGTCGTTGCTTAGGTCACCATACAGACTTTCGCCGATATTTAAGAAATTACTCGTGTTGCTGGCAGGCGCGCTAACATTGTAACCAATTAGTATGTTATCGCTCCCTGATATCAATGCATTAGCTGCATTCGAGCCAAATACGAGGTTATGATTGCCTGTCATATTACTTGTTAGCGAGCCAATACCAATGGCAATGTTATCAGTACCTGTCAAGTTAGTCGATAATGCTCCAGAACCAATGGCAACGTTGCCGCTACCTGACGAATTTCTGTTAAGCGTCAGGTATCCCAACGCAACGTTATCGGAACCAATAGTATTCGTCGAAAGACTATAATCACCGATTGCAATATTATTAAATGCTGTAGCAGCCTCGGCGAACAGGTTAGCATTTACCCCTATACCGATGTTAGAAGAACCGAACGATCCACCTCTAATTTGTGTACCAACCGCACCAGTTTGGTCCTGCAAATCAATAACTGAGTTACTGGCTGTCATGGCCTTAACAGATACTGCCGAAATAACACCAGAGAACCCGGTACCAGTAAATGTCAGTGCATTTGTGTTAGCGGTAGTAGCCACTATGGTTATGGCCGTGCCATTAGTCGCGATCCCTGCGGTAGCTGCCCCACCAAAGCTCACCGTCAGGGAGCCGGCTGAATAGCTGGAGATAGTAAATTGCACCTGATATGTCACGCCAGAGGCAATGGTCACGTTGCTGCTGGTAGCGACAACTGTACCAGAAGCACTGCTGCCGGTTACGCTGCTTGCTCCACCCGACCAGCCACTGCCAACGGTCCAGTATGTTGCATTATTAAAGGCATTCGAAGTAATTAGTTCGCTTCCGGTTACTCCATCAGAGTTGATGCCCCTTAGGACGAGCTTGCTGTTTGTTGTGTCGACCGTCAGTACTGGAGTTGAGCCAGTGTTCCTCTGAACTTGCAGAGCTGTGGTTGAGTCCGTGGCGTTCTTGATAGTCAATGAGTCGGTTGCGGTCACATAACTGATGGCTGCTTCGTCGGTAGTACTGGTTCCAAGGTGGATAGTCTCACCGCCCAAGAACAAGTTGGCCCAGCGGAGGCTGTCTGAACCTAAGTTGTAAGTGTCGTTAGTACTTGGCAAGATATCAGAGTTAACTCGACCAGTAAAGGTAACGGTATCGCTGGTGGCATCACCAAGGGTGGCGTTGCCGTTAACGCTTACATCCCCGGCAAAAGTGGCAGCCTGAGCACTCGTGATAGTTAAGGCTGTCGTGTTGTTGGTTTCCAATATTAAGGAGTTTGCGTCATTGGTACCTAATGTAGCTGTGCCACCCCAGGTGTTGCCACCTTGGATGAAGGCCGATATACCAGCGACCGATGAGCCAGAAGTCACCAAGGCTAATGTTCCGGTGGTGTCAGGTATAGTGATGGTTCGGTCGGCAGTCGGGTTGGTAATAGTAAAGGTGGTTTCGTTAGCGTCTGCGCTGGAGCCTTCAAAAACGAGGGCGTTGGTGCCTTGGACAACTGCCGCGGTGATGTCGAACAAGCCACTAGATTGGTTGTAGCCAGTTATGTTGGACAACGCACCAGCACTATCCAATCGGCTTGTGCCGCCAGTTTGTAGATCGCCGTTAATGTTTAATCGAATACCACCGGAGTTGTAGATGGTGACTAGCTCAGTTGTGCTGGTGTTCTGGAACTGTAGGAAGCCATCATTAATGCCGACAATCGCTGATATGTCATCGAAGAATAGGTTGTTATCCCAGCCGCCGCCAATCATGATGCCATTCTCCCAGACGCCGCCATTGGCTGACGCAAGATCACCAACGTAAATTCCGTACAATGAGTCAGCATCACCTGTTGCAGCACTGGTGGCATTTATCTCCAGGCCGGATATTTCATCAGCGTTGGCATCATTACCTAGAGTTAAGCCTATAACTTGAGCTGCTCCGTTGTCTGTAATCGTGCCAGTTACCTGTAGGTTAGAGTCGTTATCTGCCGAGATAACCACGTCCCCTGTTCCGTTTGGTGCGACTGTCAGGGTTTCGTTAGCACCGGTAGTTATATCAGTAGTCACACCCGAGAAAGTTAACTGTGACGATGCGCCAGATAGAGTTAATCCTGCGTTGCCAGTAACCAGGCCAGCAAATGTAGCTTGCTGGGTACTATTGATCGTCAAAGCTGCCGTATTGTTAGTCTCTAGAACTAGGGAGTTGGCATCATTGGTGCCAAGAGTTGCCGTACCTGCCCAAGTATTACCATCCTGGACGAAGGCCGAGATTCCAGCCACCGAAGAACCAGAAGTAACCAGTGAGACAGTACCAGTTGCATCTGGGAAAGTGATGGTTCTATCGGCAGTTGGGTTGGTGATGGCAAAGGTAGTTTCGTTGGCGTCAGCACTAGAACCCTCGAAAACTAGAGCGTTAGTGCCCTGTAGCGTAGCATTGACAGTTAATAGATCAGTGTTGGCGTCGCCGATTATAGAATCGCCATAGTTGGTAACCGTACCGTTACCCGTAGCATCAACGTTGAAGACGGCAGATGCTGCGCTAGTTATAACTCTAATTGCCTCAGCAGCATCAGATCGAACTTGGACTGAAATATCAGAACCGCCGCCGCTTAAGTAATCATAAATCTGCACGTATGATGACGCTGCTTGCTCAATATAGAAGCGGCCGTAAGCATTAACTTCGTCTTGAAGCTTAAGAATGCCGGTACCGTTAGCATCGATAGTCAAGTCTTGGTTACTTGCCGTAGTTATATCCGTCGTCACACCCGAGAAAGTTAACTGTGATGATGCACCAGATAGGGTTAATCCAGCGTTGCCGGTCAGTAGTGCGCTGAAGGTCTTAGCACCACCAAAGGTTTGGCTGTTAGCATCTACCACACCAGCGGTTGTACCGGTAGCTACAGCAATTGCGATTGAAATGTCATCAGGGTTAGTGGCAGTGTTGAGTGTCCAGGTAGTGCCAGCGACTGATCCAGAAGAGGTGGTGTCTAGGAAGTTAGCACCGCTGGCAGCCGCACCATTGACCGTAACTGCGTCACCGGATCCGGCACAGTTAGCAGCTGTAGCCAAACAGAAGGTGTCGTTAGCAGCCAATGTTGGGAAGCCAACACTAAAGCTACCAGTAGCTTGTGTCCCAGTATTGATGGTGACGGTGTTATTGTTGGTGTCCTCATTAAGGATTAAGGAACCGGCTTGAGTGGTGGTACCGATAGTGACTGAAGCGCCTTGGACAGCAGCAGTGGAAGCAAAGGTTGCTGCCTGAGAGCTGTTAATAGTCAATGCGGCAGTGTTGTTAGTCTCTAGTACCAGTGAGTTTGCATCATTTGTACCAAGTGTAGCGGTACCAGCCCAAGTGTTACCACCCTGGACAAAGGCCGATATACCAGCGACTGAAGAACCAGAAGTGATGAGAGAAACAGTACCGGTGGTGTCTGGGAATGTGATGGTTCTATCGGCAGTTGGGTTGGTGATGGCAAAGGTGGTTTCGTTAGCGTCGGCTGAAGAGCCCTCGAAGACGAGGGCGTTAGTGCCTTGGATAGTGGCGTTGACAGTAAGAAGGTCGGCAGCGGCGTCACCGAGGGCAACGTTACCATTGAGAGTTGTGCCGCCATCAACATCAAAGTTCTGGACAACCTCTACTCCTTCGCTACCTGAATTGGCATGAACGATCAGGATGTCCAAGCTCGTTCCAGTTTGCTCAATCTTGAATGCTTCGGCATTGGTAGAGGTAATAAAGGTCTGTGGCCCAGTAATGGTTACACCGTCTGTTCCATCATTCACACTGAAGTCGCTGTTAGCATCAACAATAATTGCCACGTCTCCCGTGCCATTTGGTGAAATAGTGAGTGTTTCATTAGCGCCAGTAGTGATGTCAGTAGTCACACCCGAGAAAGTTAACTGTGATGATGCGCCAGAAAGAGTTAACCCAGCATTACCCGTTAGGAGTGCGCTAAAGGTCTTAGCGCCACCAAAGGTTTGACTGTTGGCATCTACCACACCAGCGGTTGTACCGGTGGCGACAGCTATAGCAACGGTGATGTCATCTGGAGTAGAGCCAGTGTTGATACTCCAGGTAGTACCGGCTACTGAGCTTGTTGATGAGGTGTCAAGGAAGTTGGCGCCGGTAGCTGCTGTGGAGTTGACAGTGACGGCGTCACCAGAGCCTGGGCAGTTAGCAGCTGTGGCCAGACAGAAAGTGTCGTTGGCGGCAAGGTTAGCTGGGAATGAAACGGCGAAGCTTCCGGTTGCTTGAGTACCGGTGTTAATAGTAACGGTGTTGTTGTTGGTGTCTTCGTTGAGGACTATTGAACCAGCCTGGGTGGTGGTGCCGACGGTCAGTGTGGCGCCTTGGACAGCCAGGGTGCCAGTAAAGTTAGCCGCGCTGGAGATAGTTTGACCGTTGATAAGGCCTGAGGTGATAGTGTCAGCGCCGATGTCGATAGCACCAAAGCCGGAAGTGATTGAACCGCTGTTCAATGCGCCAGTGCCAGTGATGGCAGTGCTGACGGCATCGTTGGTGTCAACGAGTGCCGTGTCACGACCGTTCAACAGGTTAAATTCTGTGGCGTCGACGGTTGTACCATTTATGACGAAGGTGGTTGAGCTGTTGCCCGTAACTGTTAATGCGCCGGTGCTGTTACCGATGGAAAGCGTGTTGCCAGCGGTGGTAGCAATAGTGCTGTTGCCGGTGATTGAAGCACCGCCAGCGGTGACCGTAAGACCCGTACCAGCCGTAATGGTGGTCGAGGCTGCGAAAGCACCGGTGACGTTCGTATTATCTTGTAGTTCGATGGTGCCAACCGAGTTCAATACAATGTTGCCAGAGGTCGTGGTCGTCAGGTTCAGGTTGCCGCTGGTAGCATTCAAAGCAGTATTGATGTTGGTGCTTGAGAGATTAGATAGCTGTTGGTTAGCACAACCCGAGCAGGTGCCGTTGCCGCCGGCGACACCACCAACCATGCGCCAGAGGGAGCTGGCCGCATCGTACACGAGGGTGATGGCTGCGCCAGGAGCAAGCGAAACGCTCGCACTGAGGCCGGTTGAAATACGGTTAGCGGCCGATGAGGCAGCATCATTGTCGGTAATGGTGACGCTCAGAGCGGCATCGGTGTTAACCAATGTCAGAATTTGACCGTCGCGGCCAGCCACAATACCGGTGATGGTTTGGGCAGCACCTGAAGTATCTAACAGGTAAAGTGATGCGGTCGAGATGGCAACGTCGTTGGCGCTTCCGGCGGTAGTGTAAGTAGTGCCTCGGCGAGTAGCCAATGAAACAGTTGCAGCAACATCGGTGTTTCCTTGCAATAGTACCGCGCCCGTACCAGAGGTGAAGGTGCTGGCCCCGGTCAGTGAAGTGTTTTGGCCAAGGACAATGGAGGTGGCTGTAGCTTGGCCGATGTTAAGTGCGCCAGCTGATACTCGATCCAAGCTAGATGTCAGAACAGAGGTAGTTCCCTGCACCGTTCCAGTAGTTGTGATGTTATCGGCGCCAGTGTCTATTGCACCAAAGCCTGAGGTAATTGAACCAGTGTTCAAAGCACCAGTGCCGGTGATGGCGGTATTAACAGCGTCGTTAGTGTCGACCAAGGCGTTATCACGGCCATTGAGTAAGTTGAACTCGGTAGCGTCTACTGTTGTGCCGTTGATCACGAAGGTGGTTGAACTATCACCAGTGACTGTTAATGCACCAGTGCTGTTGCCGATGGAAAGCGTGTTGCCAGCGGTGGTGGCGATGGTGGAATTCCCGGTGATTGAAGCACCGCCAGCGGTAACGGTCAGGCCCGTGCCGGCAGTGATGGTGGTGGAAGCAGCTAAGGCACCGGTGACGTTGGTAGCGTCCTGGAGTTCAATCGTACCAGCCGAGTTAAGGACAATGTTGCCAGAGGTGGTTGTCGTCAGATTCAGGTTGCCGCTCGTTGCGTTAAGTGCGGTGTTAATGTTGGTGCTGCTGAGGTTAGATAGCTGTTGGTTGGCGCATGTTGGGCAGGTGCCTGCTCCACCGGCTACGCCACCAACCATGCGCCACAGCGAAGCATTGGAATCATAGACAAGGGTGATGGCAGCGCCTGGGGCTAGGTTGACACTCGCGCCGGTGCCGGTGGAGATGCGGTTGGCAGCGCTTGATGCAGCATCATTATCTGTAAAAGTAACGCCGAGGGCGGCATCAGTGTTGACCAAGGTGAGGATCTGTCCATCGCGACCGGCCACAATACCGGTAATCGTCTGAGCGGCGCCGGAAGTATCTAAAAGATACAGTGAGGCCGTTGAGATGGCAACATCGTTGGCGCTACCGGCAGTTGTGTAAGTCGTACCGCGGCGGGTGGCTAGAGAAACAGTTGCAGCCACATCGGTGTTACCTTGCATCAGGACAGCGCCGGTACCGGAGGTGAAGGTGGCTGTACCAGTGAGTGAGGTGTTCTGACCAAGAACAATGCTGGTTGCTGTGGAAGCACCGATGTTCAACGCACCAGCTGATACCCGATCAAGGCTTGAAGTCAGGACAGAGGTGGTACCCTGGACTGTGCCGGTGGTGGTGATATTGTCAGCACCAGTGTCAATTGAACCAAAGCCAGAGGTGATGGAACCAGTGTTCAAGGCGCCGGTGCCGGTGATGGCGGTGTTAACGGCGTCGTTCGTATCAACTAGGGCATTGTCACGACCATTCAACAGGTTGAACTCTGTAGCATCAACGGTCGTTCCGTTTATCACGAAGGTAGTTGAGCTGTTGCCAGTAACGGTCAGCGCGCCAGTGCTGTTGCCGAGTGACAAGGTGTTGCCAGCGGTAGTAGCGATGGTTGAGTTCCCTGCTATGCTGGCGCCGCCAGCGGTGACCGTCAGGCCAGTACCTGCTGTAATGGTAGTGGAAGCTGCGAAGGCGCCAGTGACGTTGGTGTTATCTTGGAGTTCGATTGTTCCTGCGGAGTTAAGGACGATATTGCCAGAGGTGGTAGTGGTCAGGTTCAAGTTACCACTGGTAGCGTTCAAAGCGGTGTTGATGTTGGTGCTTGAAAGGTTGGACAAAGCTGTGTTGGCACAACCGGCACATGTCCCTGCTCCCCCGGCCACACCGCCAACCATGCGCCACAAGCTAGTAGCGGCGTCATAGACCAGGGTTATAGCCGCACCAGGTGCCAGAGTGACAGGGGCGCCAAGACCGGTTGAGATGCGGTTAGCGGCCGATGAGGCAGCATCGTTGTCGTTAATCGTGACTGTCAAAGCAGCGTCAATGTTTACCAGAGTGAGCTGCTGGCCATCACGACCAGCGACGATACCAGTGATAGTCTGAGCTGCACCGGAAGTATCTAATAAGTAGAGAGAAGCAGTTGAGATAGCCACATCATTGGCACTACCAGCGGTAGTGTAGGTGGTACCACGACGGGTTGCGAACGATACGGTAGCAGCGATATCGGTGTTACCCTGCAAGAGTACGGTGCCGGTGCCTGAGGTGAAGGTGCTGGCGCCAGTGAGCGAGGTGTTCTGGCCCAGGACTATTGAGGTGGCGGTGGTCTGACCGATGTTAAGTGCGCCGCCTGTAACTCGATCTATAGATGAAGTTAGTACGGCAGTTGTTCCCTGCAAGGTACCAGTAGTTGTGATGTTGTCGGCACCAGTGTCAATTGAACCAAAGCCAGAGGTGATTGAACCAGCGTTCAGAGCGCCGGTACCAGTGATGGCGGTGGCGACTGCATCATTCGTGTCAACCAAAGCGGCGTCTTTGCCGTCTAGGCGGTCAAGCTCGGTTGATGAGATAGTCGCGCCGCTAGTCACGATATCGTTAGAACCGATGGCCAAAGCAGTTCCGATTTCTGCATCAGATACATCCAAAGCAGTAGTGATGGCACCAGTAGAGGTTTGGCGGATCAAGATGCCGGTTGCCGTCGTGCCGGTGCTGGTGGCTTCGAAGGTAGCCAAGGTACCGGTACCGTCGTTCTGGACCTGGAAGGCGTCAACGCCGCCGGTGTTCAGCTGCTCAATACGGAAGGCGTAGCCGGAATCGGTACCAGCTGATGCGGGGTTACGGATAATGATTGAGTCGTCAGCGCTACTCAAAGCAATGATGGCGTTAGAACCGTCAACATCGTTATCGTAGGTTGTTTGAAGGGTTGGGGCTGAACCGCCGCCATCGTCGTCGCCACAGATAACGTTACCGGATGCGTCGGTCGTCAACACGCCGCCGTTGGCGTTCGAGCTACAGTTAAAGCCGGTCAGCGTGATGCTGCCGCCTGCCGTTAAGATGATGTCGTCGACAGCGTTCAGGGTAACATCGCTGCCAGCGCCAGTGCTGGCAATGGTAATAGACGCAGCTGCTGTCAGGTTGCCAATGTTGACAAGATTGCCACTGGCATCGACACGGTTAGTGCCGGCTGTCTGCAAAGCAGTGGTGGCATTGACGTTGCCGCCTTGAATGGTGCCGCTGGTGGTGATGTTGTCAGCGCCGGTATCAATTGCACCAAACCCTGAAGTGATTGAACCGCTGTTCAAAGCGCCCGTGCCGGTGATAGCCGTGGTCACGGCGTCGTTGACATCAACAAGTGCCGCATCTCGGCCATCAAGCAGACCAATCTCGGCGCTCGAGATTGTTGTGCCACCGATATCAAAGATGTTGGTGTAGCCACCGCCGCCGCTGTTTTGGATGGAGATAGCCACTGGGATAGCCAGGTTGGTATCGGCGTTATCAATATAAAGGCCAGCGTCCAAACCATTGGTATTGGCCGAGTCAGCTTGCTGGACAAAGAAACCGCGAGTCGTACCAGCCGAGGCGCTTGGCGTCGCGACCAGTGATACAACGTTGACTGATCCGGCTAGATCAGAGGTCAGGCTGACGTTTTCGGTACCAGCCAGGACGATATCGATATCGCTGTTGAAGGTTGCGGTATTGTTGGCGGTGATGGTGCCAGTAAAGACGCTGTTGTCCTGAACGTCCAAGATGTCGGCACCGTCGATGATAATGTCATTGCCTGCTCCGGTGCTGCTCAAGGTCAAGGTCGTTGAGCCGATCAGGCTTGGGGTGGTGACACTGGTTGAGAAGGTTGGGTTGTTGACGGTAGCAATCACAAATGAGCCATTGGCACCGTTATCGGTAAAGCCGATATTGGTGCCGGCGCTTAGGTTGCGCTCATTACTTAAGGTACCGTCAAGTGAGACGACCAAATATTGCGCAGTGTTGGGAGCACCACCGCCGCCGCCACCGACACAGTTGCCGCTGGTGGTACACAGATCATAGGTGCCTGCGCCTAACGCAGGGATGTTGAGGGTCACATCAGCCGTTGGATCGGCAAACGCCAGAACAGTGGTGTTGCCGGAACCGTCTTCGGCAATGATCTGGCTAGTTTGATTGCCCTGCAGGGTAAACGAAGCGCCTACCCTACCTAGGGTCAGTGATGAAGCATTCGAAGCACCGAGCGAGATGGTGCCTGTCGTGCCGGTTGCCGTGCCAGCGTCAATGCTCACGTTACCAGAATCGCTGGTTGCACCAGTAGCGTTACCGCTGCGAATGGTCAGGTTCTGACTGTCGGTCGAGCCAGCTGAAGTGTTGGCGGTGTTCAAGACGCCAGCAGTCGAGCTGGTGCCCAAGACGACATCGCCGCCCTGAAGTGTAAAGTCACCGCTGATTGAAACATCGGTGCCATCATCGGTAATAGTTGAATCACCAATTGTTTGTGCGCCAGTAAACTTGGCAACTCGGTTAGCGTTGCCGCCGGCCGTCGTAACGCCACCGCCGGTGCCAGCACAGTTACCACTAGTCAAACAGATGCTAACCGTACCAGCGCCCGGGTCAGGTAAGGTATAGACCGTATCCTGACCGAGGGCCGCAACCTGTAAAGTGCCGATGCTGGAAGAACCGTCGGACAGGACAAGCGTGCCGGCTTGCGAGGTCGTGCCGGCAGTGATTGCCCCGCCCTGAACGGTCAGATCATTGGTAGCTGTGATATCTCCACCGCTGGCGATGGTCAGTTTGGTGGAGCCGTTGGTCTGGAAAACGATAGAGTTAGCGCCGGTGGCCGCGATGGTCAGGCCAGCGTTCTGCAAGATTGGTGTGGTGACACTGGTTGTAAATGACGGATTGTTGACGGTGTTTAAGTCAGCACAAGAACCGCCGGTTCCTAATGTAATTGAGGTGCCGCCGCCCGTCAGGTTACCTGTACCACTTGGGCAAGTTAAGGATACATTACCCTGCACCGACGTGTTGGCAGCTGAGCCGTAGATAACAGCGATATCGTTGGCGTTAACCGTAATGCCGTTGCCGGCACCGATGTCGAGAGTGACGTTGCCGCTGGCGCCACCGCCCGTCAAGCCGCCACCGGCTGTAACATCGGTAATCACCCCGGCGACTTCGCTCTCATCAATGCCGCCGTCCAGAACGGTCACTTCGGAAGCGCTCAAGGTCGTGCCCATAATGTCAAAGATAGTGGTGTAGCCGCCACCGCCGCTGTTTTGGATGGAGATAGCGCTGTCTCTTATACACATCT
>JAHBAU020000014.1 GCA_018499905.2 Candidatus Saccharimonadota bacterium
CCATTGGCCTTCTTTGGCCGATCGCGGTACGCCAGCTCTCGCCGGTGCTGGTCTAGCCTAATCACATATTTGTCAAACATTTTCAGTAAGCTTGAGTATTGCCAGTTGGGTGTCATTACATGGCCTAGCTTGCCCTGTTGGTCGAGGTATTCAATCAAACTAAAAAAGTCTCCGTCGCCGGTCACAATGATGGCTTTATCGTAATTAGGGTACTCACGCATCGTCCATAGCACCATATCGGCGTCGGTGTTACCCTTTACGGCCGGCTTTTTTTCATCAGGTGCCTTCTCTTTGGCGTTAGCATCCTGGTCTGGGTGCAGCATCTTATTGGTATCCATGGTCGGCTTTAACACGACCAAGTACCCAGCATCATGCATCTGATCATACAGCGGTTCATATTCGGGCATATGCCCAATAAACATGTATGCCTTACTAACCCCATACTGGTCTCGCAGCCATTCCCTGAATTTACGCCAATCCATTTTCCAGCCAACCTTCTGGACTCCCAGATTTAAATTTTGGCTATCTATAAAGGCGTAGTTGTTGTTACCCATGTCGCCTACGATCATACCATGCTTAGTAAGCACAGAGATAGCGCATCGAGCTGTCCATCGGGCAAAGAATGAGACTCGTCGATGAACTCATGTTCGGTTCGTAGACACGGCACGGCGGACAAACTGGCTCTGGCGGATCAATCGGTACCGGCCAGCTAATCGGCGGCTTTATCACCGGCGGCACAATGACTGGTGGTGTGATTGGCTGCACAGGTGATGGTGATGACTTAACCTCTTTTGGCGGCCATTGAGGGTTTTGACCACTTTCAAAAGCTGGTGGTATCACCGGTTGCGGCAGCTTGTATGAAATCTCAGGTATAGGTAGGCGCCGAAACTTTTTGCTCACTCCGTGGCCAGCGGCACGCATACTGCCGGCGTGTAGGCTGGTCTGCACCGCTTTGTTGGCTAGCCATAGCGGTGTTAGCGCCACAAAGACCAGCATGGCACAACTAAGGATGATAGGAAGAGATTTGCGGATCATAAGCTTTTAGCCTCCAAGCATTAATCCACCCTTCTCTTCCAGTATACACCCCCTTTTTTTGGTCTAAGCAGTTTTGTAACGCTTAGCCGTGTGCCACAGCCGTGCAACTGACTGAATCTCGAGACCAACCAACGCTAACAGCGGCAGGAGCAACCCTCCAACCAGATGTGAAGGCCGGGATAACCATGACAGCCAGTTCCCCACCCCACTCAAAGATGCGCTTACCCGGCCAACAACCCTGTCTTGGGCGATCTGCCGCCCGGCACCTTGACTGTCAATGACTTCAATCCGATGAGCCATCTGGTCAACCCCAATCACACGGGCAATACCTTCTGCTTGCGCCGGCTGGAGCCCTTGAACTACCACAGCTTCCCCGATGGCTATATTACTCTTCGTCAGCACCACCAAGTCACCCGAACCCGTCCAGCCATCGACATGTTCTGGGCTCACCCGGACTTGATAGTTGTTGGCTACACCTAACCCAACAGTGGCGGACCCGGCCACCAGCAGCGTCAAGGTAACTGCCCAGAGTGCCCCAACAAGGCCGTTTACGCTGACTCGTTTCATGCTAGTTTGCAGCACTCGCACTAAAGATCAGATCAATGTCACTAATCTCGGCACCTGCCCCGCTGAATGCTGCGTCGTCCATTTTTACCTGTAACTTGTACTCGGCTATCTCGCCAGCCGCAAGCGTATCGGTGAGGGATAAGCCTGTTGGATAGGCGTCAACGAGCGACTGGACTGTCATTGTTTGCGGCACACCACCTCCCTGCCGAGTAATGACCAGCCAGACATGGGACAAATCTACGGCCGCCGTGTTTATTGGCGTCGAGCCAATTGACACGCGAACCGCCAAGTTAGCTGTCCCGTAGTTTTTGAGCCACATTGCATGGCCGTCCGTCGGCTGGGCGTTGCCGCCTGGCACAATTGCCGTAAAATCAAAACCACTACGACTTGCGGCAAAACTGGTGGCCGATGTGCCAATCCTTAAGTCCGCCGACGCACTTTGTATTGTGTTATTCGTTAGACTAGCTGTCGGACTCTGCAAAGCCGCAAAGCCAATACCGCCTGCCAGTGTTACCAAAGAACCAACCACCGCAAAACCTCGCGCCACCAACCCTAACCGAGCCCATGAGAATCGCCTCATATACATCATCTCCCTTACATTACATCTATTAGCTCTAACCTGGCGCGCCGTGTGGTCAAAACATATTTTCATAGTGCAACGCACGTAGTACAGCGTCAAACTTTATTCACTATTGTTTCATTTTGAGCAAATTTATTATGCTAATGTCTTGTTCACTAGCTTGTGTCTTGAGGTACGCTATTGTGGTTTTAACAGCTTAGCTTCTCTCTATTGGCATTTTGAGCATAAGGGGTATAATGAGCCGTATACAAGATAATATATAAAGGATTACGCTATGGGTCTGTTCGACTTCTTGAAGAAAAAGAAAAACGTTATGGATGTAAACAAAGACGGTCAGGTCAATATGGCTGATGCAGCTGCTGCTGCTCAGGTTGCCGATGTCAACAAGGATGGTCAAGTGAACATGGCCGATGCAGCGGCCGCAAAAGACCAAGTTGTTGCAGCCGTAGCACCAAGTACACCAGCCGCTCCTGCTTCACCTGCTCCTGAAGCGCCAGCTACGCCTGCCGCTCCTGCAGCGTCAACTGACAACTCATCAACTCCGCCCAGCACGCCTGCTGCGCCAAGCGTCTAGATTATTTATATCGAGCGTCAGAATCAGCCTCAGCAATGGGGCTGTTTTCTTCTAGGTGTTTCAGAACGAGCTCAAAAACTTCTTCTGTCCGTGCCCGGCTCCATTTAAGGTAATGGCCAATTTTGAGCACCATCTCTGCACCCACAACTGCGTGATCATGATAATTGCTGTAGCCTTGCCGGTTTTTGTGCCGCACAAACGGCTTGCCGACATCGTGCAGTAATGCGGCCCAACGAACTATACCTTCTGGCTCAGACAACATGACCGTTTTAATGGAGTGCTCAAATAAATCCAGCTCGTGATAGGGCGAATCTTGATCATAGCCCACCTGAACAGCCAACTCCGGAATCATGTAGTTTAATAGATCAGTTTTGGCAAGATAGCGCAGGCCATAATCGGCGTGCTTAGCCACCAACAACCGGTCAAGCTCTTGCACCCAGCGCTCTTTAGACACTCCCAAAATGCGATCGGCATGATGGTCGGCTGATAAAAACGTTTCTTCTTCAATCGTAAAGCCCAGTTCGGCCGCCAGCCGCCCGGCCCTGAGCATCCTCAGCGGATCTTCATAATAACGTTCGCCCGCCTTGCCTACCGCACGAATCGTCTTTGCTGCAAGGTCAGCTTGGCCGCCAAACGGATCGATAACCGTGCCATCTGACCGCATGGCCATAGCGTTGATAGTAAAATCACGCCTCGAAAGGTCTGCGGTAATATCGTCTACGTACTCAACGACCGGTTTGCGACTAATGCCATCATATTTTTCTATTCGAAATGTTGTGATCTCCAGGTGATGACCATCGAGCTTAAAACCAACGGTTCCAAAACGTTTGCCAAGCGAAAATGTTTTGATGCCTGCCGCTTCAATTTTGGCTTCAATCTCATCCGGGTGCAGGTTGGTCGTAAAGTCCAAATCCTTCGGGTCTCGGCCATGCAGCACATCACGCACTGGACCGCCGACAAGATAGACTAGTCCCACTATGTCATGAACTTTTTGAAAAACTTCGGCAACATCGGCCGGTAATTGGCTCATGGACTTAGTGTATACCAGCTATGGCTGCGGAGCCACGTTTGAAGAGTCAATCAAGTGCCGCACACGGTGTTTTATTTGATCACGAACCATTATGAGCGTGTTTTCGTCTTTTCCTTTTGGATCAACAATATCCCAGCGAACACAGCCGACATACTGCGCCAGGTAGTCTGGCGTTTTCTCAGGCTCGGCCATATTGATAACCAGGTCGTACTTGGTCAGCATAGCTTCACTTAGCGGCGTTCTGACTTTGTCGCGCAGATCAATCCCCTCTTCGTCCATAGCAATAAGCAACTTGTCGGCTGCGCTGACTCCTCCGGCTCGTTCCGAGAGTGTCTGCCCTGGCTGGTCCACATTTGTTCCGGCCGAATCAGCATCCTGCGTACCCGTCATCTTGTTGTAAAAAGCCGCCGCCATCTGACTGCGACCAACATTCTGCGCACAGACAAATAAAATCTTCATCGTTGTGCAGCCTTTTTAGAATGAGCCTTAAACCAGGCGGCGATCATGGGTACGTCCAGGTGTTCAACAGCAATTTTTACAGCAAAATCTTCTAACTCTTTTGGTGATGCCTTCAGCACCATGCCCTGACGATGCAAGAATATTGTTGCCGAAGTTATTGCCGTCCGTTTATTCCCATCAACTAACGGATGGTCAGCAACAATGGCACGAGCATAGGTCGCCGCTTTTTCATACACACTGCTATAAAGTTCCACGCCAAACACAACTTGTTGTGGAGCGGCTATTGCTGATTCAAGGCGGCCTTCATCTCTTACGCCGTGCGAGCCACCATAATCTTCAACTATTTTGAAGTGCAACAATAGCAGCTCTTCAAGCGTAAAGTACTTCATTACCTGTTTGCGAGATTTTTTAACGTCGCACCGTACTGCTTTTTGAACAACTGGTACTCTGCGTCAATCGTGCTTTTTGTATCAGGTTCAACGACAGCTTCAACCTCCTTGAGTGAAATAGACACAGAGGCGCCTGGCTTGAGATTGGCAATACGGGCATCCTTGGCTGGAATAGTAACCGCTAGACTATCGCCGACTTTTATGACTTTTTGGATAGATTTGATAACCATAATCACAGTCTAGCACGATTATAATTTTATTACAATATTATTATAATGTTTGATTTTGATAAGCTCGTTCGGCTTTTTCGATCTCAAACACAAATGATGGGACATAATTATCCGGATTGGTCGTAGCATCCTCTCGGAGTTCATAGGGATAGCCGCTCTGAAATTGAACAACTTCTATTCCATTCGCCACAGGTTTTATGTCGGTAATGCCGATAAACAAACTTGACCATCTTCGGCGATTTTCTCCGTTATCTCCTGGAAATTCATTCAGGAATTCTTCGACAAATACAAGATCAATGCCATCGATCCCGGTCTCTTCTGCTGTTTCGCGTACCGCGGCCTCGAGAGGACTGTCATCTTGACCATTTACGACACCGCCGCATGCCGTTATATCCCACCGGCCAGGATAATGGTTTTTACTCATCGGCC
>JAHBAU020000017.1 GCA_018499905.2 Candidatus Saccharimonadota bacterium
AGATGTGTATAAGAGACAGGGGGTAAATGCCACGCCTCTGATTGACAATAATTTTGCTTCCGATGGATTTAACTCACCCGAAGGATTCAACCTGTCACAATATGAGTTAGATCACGCACCAACACAAGAGCAAGTCATTGAGCAAATCCCGATGGTCTTGGCAACTGCGGTTGGGGTTGCGACGGGATTGGAATTGGTTGTGGCGGCACCATTAATTGTCGCTGCAGCGAGTGAAGCTGCTAACACAGTCGGGATTGTTGCTGCTTCGGCTTGTTTCCAATCAAATATTTGCACTACTGCTTATAACACGGTGGCAGGTGGATCGCCTAACGCTAATACATCCAGTCAGATATACCATAGAAGGGGTGACTCTCAAGAGGTTATAGCTAAAATTATTGAATCAGGAGAACTATGGGGAAATCCACCTAGCAACTATTACAAGTCGGATATTCCACAAGTTAAGGCTTATCTTGGACCATTGCCAGAGGGCATTAAAGGATTTGAATTTACTACTGATGCAATACCAGATATTGGATCACATCCTAGAATCCCAACTTGGTCTGGAAATCGACAGGGTGTTATTACAGAAAATGAAGTTGCAAAAATAGCCTGTAGCATAATAAAAATATGTGATTAACATACAAATGAAAAATAAAAAATATGAATTGATGAAGCTGAAAGGAACTTCTGTAGAAAGCGCGATGTGGCATGTTGGTTTTATTTATGAGATAGAACAAGCCGAGATCGAATCTCAGTTGGGTTTACCACATGTAATTGAATCAGATAGTTCAAGAACATTTGGCGGAGAAGAATTATGGTGGGGATATGAAATAGATAAAGCAATTGTTCTTTTGCGATTTTGTGTCTCATATAAAGAAATACATATTCACTCAAATATTAGGAATAAGAAAATTTTGTTTGAGATCGTTTCTTCATTTAATATTTCTAATAACATAGAAATATTTGATGTGTATTATCCAACAAACCAAAAAGCGAGAGACACTAAGTGCTAGACTTCTCAACAACTCTCTCAGCGAATGATTGAATATAGCGCTGAGAGAGTTATTGGCGTGAAGGTGAAATGGCGCAAGGTTTTGCGGCGCTGATGACAGACGCGGCGGGCAAGGTGACGGCGACGCAACGCTACACGCCGTTGGGCGCGGTGCGGTTGGCGGGCAATGGGGATGGGCAGAATTACAGCCTGACGCAAAGCAAACCGGCGCTGAGCAAGGGGAGCAAGATCGCCGCGCCGACAGGCTGTGACCCGACGGGCTGCACGCCCGATTGCCACGAAGAGCCAGACGGCAATGGTGGCATGGTCACGGTTTGTGTGGATCCGGGCGGTGGCGGTGGTAGCTCTGGCGGCGGGTCAAGTGGTGGCGGGTCATCGGGCGGTAGCAGTGGCAGTGAGGTAGACAACTACGAACCGCCGCCGTATGTTGAGCCGCCGGCCTCGTCGTATCCGTATGAGGCGTATACGCCTTCGTATAGCGACCCCGCCTACGAGACGTATCAATCGCAAGACACAGCGAGTGAGGCGATATCGCAGGGGTATGGCGGGGCAGATCAGACCGGCAGTGTGTTCGATGCGTTCATTGATGCCGCCGTGAATGTCGTCAGTGCTGTGGTGGATGCGATATTGCCGGTGCAGACGGCGTCGGCATCGAGTGAGGTGGCGAGTGCTGAGTTTGGCGGGGGTGAGCCGCCTGCCAGCGGCCTGCCAATCGTTGATGCATTTGAGACCTATGTGGACTATAAATTGGCGGAGACGGTTGCACCCGACGAACCCCTTTATGATAATTTGTCTGCCCAGAAACAAGGTCAGGTATTGGGTATTCAGACCTTGACCGATATTGTGACGAATACGCCAAGTGTGGTGTCTAATGCGATTACAGATACAGCAAATACAATATGGGAAAATCGAGAGGAAATCGCTGATACGCTTGGTGATGTGGCGACTGCAATGGATGTGATATCGTTAACTGCAACCACTGCTGCTGCTGGATTGGCAATGACAGGTGTCGGATTACCGGCTGTGCCTGTGCTATTGGGGGTAGCTGAGGCTGCTGGTTTGGTTGGTCTAATGGCAAGTGGTATGTCAGACATATTTGAAGGTAACACCGTTGTTGATTTTAATGTGGGGTATTTCCAAGTAGGAACTGCTACTTTAACTGACCTTGTTGGAGCAGCATTTCCGGCTGTGCCAAATTCAAGAACAGCTGAAACAGTAATTGAAAATCTTCCAACATATCGAGGGGGTAGCCTATATGGATGGCATTTCGATTTTTACAGAACAACTTAACTTCCCTGATGCAGTGTATGTCAATCTTAATACGCTGGATGCCGGCACAATAAGAAATGGTTGCTCATATTCGGTTTGGGGAGGTAGTGTATGTCCATAGAAGCAGAAAAGATCAAACTGTTATGCACCCTTCTGTGGGGGGGGGTGGGTATCTACAGCTTATTACATTTTCGACTACGGATAATGGGTAAATTGAGGCGTAAACATTCCCAAATATTAGTGGGGTTCGTATGGGTTGGAGCGATGATTTATAACTTAGGAACACACATTCTTCAAATCAAGACTGTGCCATCTTTAACTGTAATATTTATGGCTATGCTTGTAAGTGGCTTTGTTTCGTTGCCAATTTGGATTGGTGCAGAAGGATATTATCGAAATGCGCGTGGGCGTTATGATATTAAAGACGATTAGTCAAGACACAAAGTAACCTGTAAATACAACACAAGGCCAAACACAATTAAGTTGCATTTCGGCCTTGTGTTGTATTGTGGTCGGATAATGGCGGCTCATCGGGCGGCAGCAGTGGCAGTGGCGTGAACAACTACGAGCCACCGGCCTCGTCGTATCCGTATGAGGCGTATACGCCTTCGTATAGCGACCCCGCCTACGAGACGTATCAATCGCAAGACACGGCGAGTGAGGTGATATCGCAGGGGTATGGCGACCCGAACGCGGGCGAGGCTGGCCTGTCGGCATGGAATACGAACACGGTTGCCGCCGCCCCACCGTCTTCGCCCGAAGAAGTGCCGCAAAACCAGCCCAGCAGCCTGTCGCCATCCGGCGATCTTGGTGCGCCGTCGCTGGATGAGGTGCGCACAATTGAGGCAAATTCGCAGCAGGCGCAGGCCGAGTTGCCGCTGTCGGATGTGCCGTCGAATGAAGCCATTGTGCCACCAGATATTGGAATGGTCGTTGGGTCTGTGGGTGTAGGCACAATGCCATTAATCGGATTAGGCGAAGGGGCAATTGCGGCTGGGGCACTCATTGGTGTAGCCGGTGCGGTAATGCTTGGTGCTGGCATTGGGCTATATCTCACTCATTTACCGCCTGCAATGCCCATTGAGGCTGGGCATGAGCCTGTGCGTGCGCCTGCGCCGACAGCCACATCTATTCCGGAAGAAACGCCACAACCAATACCAGTAGCAACACCAAGCCCTATTCGGGTAGAAATTCCACAAGGTTTATATCCAGAATCCGCTTCACATATACTAGATGCACAAAATGCAGGTTGGCCGTCAGAATTGACAATTGCTCGCGAAGATGCAAGAGAAAATAGACACGAGTCATTAGAAGGAATCTCTACTGTTCCGGGATTTGCTCGCGATGAATATCCACCTGCAATGTTTGAAGAAGGGGGAGCAGGAGCAAGTGTTCGCTATGTGCCACCAAGTGATAATAGAGGAGCTGGTTCATGTATCGGGCATCAATGCGCCCCCTACCCAAATGGCACAACAATAGAGATAGTAGTAATACCTTAATTTTTATGAAATCACTACAAGACCTTATAAACGTAAAAGATTCTGCTTGGCCCCTGATTCAGCAATGGTGTGATCAAGGGAGAAATAAAATGGAATGGATGTCCCCAATTCAACCGCAAAATGAAAAAGTTTTAACTTTGTTGCAGATAACAGTCAGATCCCCGATGGGCGCGATTGCTTATCATAGCGGCGGCTGTTTTATACATAATCGGTTGATTAGGTTGATGGGGGCTGGGTCCAATGAAATTGAGTTATCCCTAACAAATAGTAACGGGTTAAGTAATAACATAAAGATACATGCAATAAATGGCGCATTTGTTGTTGCATATGATGTGTTTGGAGGTTTTTTTGCGATTAATTCAGGAAGGTTTAATCAAACAGATCGCTTCGTTTACTACTTGTCTCCTGACAATTTAGAATGGGAAAGTACATCAAAAACATATTCGGATATTTTATATCTGTCTCTTATACACATCT
>JAHBAU020000045.1 GCA_018499905.2 Candidatus Saccharimonadota bacterium
ACTTATAGCCAGTACTTAGCAGCAGACGGCGTGCATTATCATGACTATTCGCCGATGGCAGTAAATGATGCAGAACTTATGGCGGCCTTGATGGCACCTGTCGCTCCAGAACCGGAGCCGATTCCCACAGCTCCCACCACTCCACCGGCTGCACCTCCTCCCACCGTCGAAGTGCCCGTCTCAGAGCCTGTGGTCAACCTGCCACTTTCTATTCCGATTGCCGCTCCCGCTACGGACGTAGTCATGCCATATCTTGCTAATCGCCAGCCATTGCCCAGATTATCCACGACAGTCGATATTCAGATCGGAGGTGATCTACCATCCAGCCTACCGGCAACCGCGCTCGCCAAACCACTAGCCGTGAATATTGTCGAGCAGGGTAGCAATTCACAGCCTGGCACGCAACTGGCAGAAGTCGTTACTGACGTTATGCCGGCCATGGTCGACAGTTTGCCATCCGACCCACAAGTCACCCCTTTGCCCACACCCCAGTCAATCCTCAAGGTAGCAGCTCTTGAAACGCCCACACCAACAACCCCCCCGGCAGAAGCACCGTCCAGTAATACCGCCGAAATCATCGCCAAAGCGGCTGAATACGGCATCTTTTATGATGAGAACGGACAGGCCCGGCAGTACCTGGGTGACTTTATTAATCGTGATGAACAGCCAGTGCTGGAAGTCTCTGAGCCATTTGGTGATTACCGAGTGAGGAGTAACGGACCCTATCGCCAAGGCGATACAGACTTTACTTCAGGTAGGGAGTCAAGACAGGTTGTGGCGCCAGCAGTCGGGGTAGTCGAAACCTACTACACGCCCGGTGAAGGCAATAAGGTTGTTGTCAGAATGGGCATTGACCCCGAGTCGGGTCTGCCTTTCAGATGGTGGGACAAGCACTTAAGTGAAATAGTGGCCGAGCCCGGCCAGATAGTCATGCCCGGCGACCTGCTGGGTTACTCAGGTGAAACAGGCGATAGCAGCGGCATACATCACAGTGTTGGTATAACAAGTCACATTTCTGACATGGAAGAATACATAAACTTCCAAGAAGCGCAGGGGCAGCATGTACTAGACTATATGCCCGATGTACCGGTTGTTTGTCCGCCGCCCGATGATGATATAGAGATCTGCGGACCAACTGTACCAGGGGTCTATAAATCCGTAACTCTAGACGCTAGTACACTCGAACTGTTAGGCTTGCCCGAATACCTGGATGCAGCGCCTGTTGTTGACCTGCCTGAGGCTCCAATACCACTCAGGCTGGCGATTGGTGTTGCCGAACCAGAGGTATCAGCCGAAGGCCCAAGACTTACAGACATTGTCGCCGAGCAGCCGCCTGTTGTCACTCCCGGTGGCAGCGAGGTTCCTGACGATTCTTCGTACACCGAAGATCCGTTCAGCGTGTTTGATCGGCCAGATGACGAGCCCGTTGCGCCGCCTGTCACCGCGCCGCCAAGCAAGTTACCCGACGTCGTACCGCCAGTAGGGGAGATCGACGAAGACACCGCTGTTGATGATGATTTTGTTACCGCGCCGATCACACCACCGACCACTACGCCACCCGCTGAAGCCCCTGTTGAGCCGCCGGCCGAAGCACCGGTCAGTCCGGAACCTGTAGCGCCGACAGAAGCACTTTATCCTAACGAAATCGCCGTACCAGCTGCCCTGAGCCAGACATATTGGATCGACGAGAACGGTGGGGTTCATGCCGAAGAATTATTTAAGGTTATCGAGCAACGCTGGCCGATTCCTGCTGAATCGGAGATGTTTGCCGCCAATTCCCGATTCCGTACTCTGGACGAGATCTCCGGCGTGCCATACGGTTTCTCAGATATTGCCAGCTATCCAGAACGCTACGGCAACCTAAAAATGACCGCGACTATTGTCATCATGTCGCTGGAATATAAAAAGTTCAAAGCGGAGTTCGAGGCCAGGACCGGGCAGATAATTGACGATGAGCTAAAATTTGCCGACATCGATTCGCCCGGCGGGCACAATGAACATGGCAATGGCGGCGATGCCGACTGGCTACTGATCAATAATCTACAGGCTCGCCACGAATTCGTATTGCGAATTGCCGATTGGCAGGAGCCGGGTGGTGAGGCATGGTTCCCGCACATGGTTACTGGTGAGGCATCACTCGAGGCTGAAGGTGATGCTTTTGTGGCCAGCGTAGGGCAGGAGCGGCCTAATTTTGTGCTTCAACCAGATCATGGGTCCAATCCGGGGGTTGAAACGCATCACATACATCTTTCGACTGACGAAGGGTACGGCGGTCCATTCGATGTCGTAGAATCACATGTGCCCACAACCTCTGGTCTGCACATCCCTGAGCCACCGCTGGCGCGCGGTATGGACTGGGATGGTTTTTATGCCTGGGCGCAAGATGTCGCCCAGCAAGTGCTTGGACCGGTCAACCCACCAGCTCCAGAACCAGTGCCAGAGCCAGCCCCTGAGCCACCAGCTCCAGAACCAGCACCTCAGCCTTCACCATTCGAAATCAGGCAGCAACTACTGGAGGCGGACCCCTTAGCCTTTGTCGACCCTGAGTGGCGTGAACTAACCTGGGAAGCCAACGCCCGCCCCGAAAACGCTGGTATCAATGATGGGCGGCTACCACCAACAGTACTCTGGATTGAAAATCGCGGTTGGCCTGAAGACCCTTATGCCATTTCACCAGTCTCTGGCGCCAACGCTCGCGGGTGGTTCCAGGTTCTACCACAAACTCAATTTGGCTGGGACACTGGGATTGATAGTTGGTACGGTCCGAACGGTGAAGAGAACTACCTCAACGAAAGTTTATATAGCCCATCTGGAGTTGGGCGCGATGGTGATGGCGATGGCATCAGAAACCCCGACAATCCGCGCGATGCCATCGCGGCTGCCTTCCAGGTGATGCCCGGCACCCTTGGTGATCCGATTGCGTTTGAAGGTATCACCGGCGACCCAACTGTCGATATCGAGACGGTAGTCTTTCCGAAAGATGAAGAAACGCTTCTGTCACGCGTCGCCAATTATAACGGTGATGGTCGCACGCCCGATGGCGTGACACTTGGTACTCTAGCCGACATGTATTTTGCCGGTGATCCGTCCAGGGGTCAGAACAAGGCGTACATTGTGATGGGCTATGCACTGCTTGCGACTGACTTACAATTCGGTGTATTGCCAGATCACGAAGCCAATGAATTCTATTGGGTCGATTCGCAGACACGTCAGCCAGTATCGCCGGAGCTGGTGCGAGCAACCGTAACAGGCAATTGAACAAATAAAGTACTCAAATATTACGAACAGCCACCCCTGTTAACAACATAAATCACGCACGTAAATAAGGGTATTTAGTTATGCCCCTGGTGGCGGCATCAAGGTCACGACAACTGTCTCAGGAGCGGTACTGCGCACAACTGGCGCCAAGGTATTCCCAACACCGGCAAAGCCTTCTTGTGGCGCCGGGGCGAGGGTCGTTGGTGCTGTAGGCGTAACGCTTGCAGGTGGCTGCTCGCTATCATCATCGCCACCGACCAACAACGAAACGCCAGCTAAGGCTGCAACAACTACCAGTCCAGTATATAAGCGTCGACGCTTAACTCGATCAGGTGTTGGTGGCGGACCCATAGTCTCTTCAAATTCTCGTACATCCCAACCAGGGAATTTAGCACGACTATCAAAAGCACCGAGGGGGGCAAAGCCAACAACGCTGCCATCTTTAGATCTTCCGTCGCTCATAGTGGTTTATAATCCTGTCTAATCATCATATTACTACCGTCTTCCTCGCCGGGTAGATTCGCTTACCGACAAGCTCAAGGCGCCGGCCACAGGATCTTGAACGGCGACAGCATTAGCCGCATCGGTACCGGTCGGCTGCTGAGCCAATTGGTGGTCAGCCCCTACGTCGTCCATACCAGCTGCCGATACTAAACGAAGCGTATTTCCAGAAACAGCTGCCTGGTCACTGCCGTCAGTTTGACCCTGTTGTATCGCCTTATACATTTCTCTAACGCGCGAGTATGGCTCGCTGTTGACGAGTTGTGTCACCATGTGACCAGTTGTGATAGCTCTTATACCGGCAACAGCCGCGACACCTTTTTCATCTCTCGGCCCCTCAACATTAAACGGCACAATTTCAGTATTGACGCCGCTACCTGGTAGCTGAGAGGGAAGAGCGCCGAGGCCAATGCTGCCAACAATAATGTGTCCTTCAGGGAGCAGGCTGTTCAGGGTAGAAACATCTGCGTTTTGTGGAAACTGGGTGGTGTACACAGGGGCTAAGCCTCGATCTCGAACATTGGTATTCATAACGATGTCAACACGTGACGGGACTTCATCGAGAACGTAGGCGTCTGCAAACCAACTCGGTGCGAAATTACCGGCAGGATCGAGTACCCCATCATCTGTAATAAAGACCGCATTTGGCAATGTATCAAGCCAATCGTTGGCGTCGACTGTTGGGTCACGCTTTTTCATAGCACGCAAAGCTTGGATTGGCACAATTGTATGGTCACGGTCGGCCCGACTCATAACTATTCGCCCTCCAGGCAAGACGGCGGATTGTTTGTCTGAAATGAGGCTTACAACATCTATAACTGCAACATGCCCAACGGGTCTTAGTGTCGAGCGATATTCCTGAGGTGCTCCAGGGACTGTTCCTTCAGGCGCTTCAACCGGCACACTGTCGATAAATGCTGACAAGTTTGGCATGCCCTGCACACTGACTCGCTGATTGGCGTCCGCTGTACCAATATACACTGGCACTTCCGCCGAGCCACCCAAGTTTAGAGATACAACTTGCGGTGGGCGAGTACCCGGTTCGTTAACTGGTGCAAAAAGACTATGGCTTGACAAGTTCGCGCCTTTCTTTGCCTATGGCAGTACCCATGACCTTTGGCTGGCGTACTCTGGTAAATACCCGGAACTGCCGACCAACAACGTCGGTGACAATTGGATTGCCGCTGGAGTCTTTTCCTTGATCTCTCGTCGCCCACATTGTGCCGCGCGCCAGGCGAGCGTCAATCAGACGATTCTCCTTGCGGAAATACGATCCGTCTGACCGCTTCTTCATCGGCTTGGCAGTAATCGGATCACCATCGGCGTCCAATATAACTCTACCGCGGCTGTCGGTAGGTGATCGCCATTTGGGTTCATCGACTCGTGTGTGTGCCACAGTACGAATTTTGCCTTTCTTGCGGATAAGCGGTTCCTCGCCAGCTATCTTGCCGCGAATCGGCACGGCCTGCGTAGCAACAACTTTGCTACCGTCAGCTCTCACATCTACAACTAAATCAGCCCGCACCACAGCCACAGCGTCGCCGTTACGCAAGACACCCCCATCCATATAGGGCTCGATTCGTTTAGACATACGCGTCGTACTACCATCGGGGTTAGGTATTCCTTCTGGCTGTGCATCGACTTCGGCCAACAGGTGCCAAGCGTCTTCGGCGAGTACCGAAAAGCCTTTTGGCGCCAGCTTTCCAAGCGACCTAACGACAATATTCGGATCAGCAACAACCGAAGCCAGGTCAAGGTTACTGTCAATGATCGCTTTTAGGACTTGGCGCTGTGTTTCCAGACTGCCTGCAGCAACCACTGGTCCGTAGAGTGCTTGGCGGAAAAGATCAGGTGCATACTTAAGTGAAATGCCTACAAGTTTTGGCTTGCGTCCGGGTACCGATGAAGCGCCGGGCAGAGTTTCGGGTATGTTGAGTTCTCCAGCCGTAACAATACCGCTGCATAATAATCCGCCATGAGGCAAGTTGGGGTTAGTCTCTGGGTCTTGTGTGGCAAATAGTGAGGCAAACACCTCGTCATAAGCGTAAGTGCCCTTTGATCCGTAAGGCATGCCTTGATGAGTTTTGATTCCGTGGGCTACCACATCTACACCATTGTCTGCTCCGGCAACCGTATCAAAGAAGCGCCGGTAGTAGTTGCCGAGTGGTCGGCCTTTTGCCGGGTTTGGCGGATTCAACACGTTGATGTAGAAGTTGTCGCCCAAACCAGGGTTGCGTTTGCCGTGCTTCAAATGAGCCAGCAACTCGCGTAGCACATGCAGTCCGGTTGTTTGGCCGGCCGCCTCGTGCTCCTTTAGCTTGGCTGCCACGGTCTTGGCAATGGCAGCGTCGTGCTTACCGAAGGCCAAAAACTCTAATCGTCTAGGGTCGCGTTGCGTGGCTGGGTGTGTAGGTTGCTGATTGCCATTAAAGTCGGTTTGTGCATGGCTTTTCTTGTGGTATTTACCTTGATTTACCATCGCCCTGTCCTGAATCGCTAGGTACTGGAATACATGTGCCAGACCAAACCAGACACGCTGGCGTTCTTTTTTGAGTGAGGCTTGGGCGTTCGGTCGGTAATCTGGGTTGGGTTGACCTTTAATAGTCG
Organism: Candidatus Saccharimonadota bacterium; assembly: GCA_018499905.2. GTDB lineage: Bacteria > Patescibacteriota > Saccharimonadia > Saccharimonadales > AQU-01 > AQU-01. The sequence goes on from JAHBAU020000045.1 coordinate 6,367, forward strand.
GTGACTGCAGTCGGTCCAACTCTTGCAGCCGCAAATGCGCCTTAAAGAAGGAGTGTGCTGGCTCCGATGCCGAGCCTTCATGTTTGCTAATAAAGCCGTACATTTCCTCGATCCGGCCCGCCAAATCTTTGGGTATCTCCCAGTCGTTGCCATTCTCGTCTGTAATAATTTTCTGACGTTTCTCGGCAAAGTCAGTTGTAGGATTAAGAATTTTGAACATTGTGCCAACCAGCACCTGGCGAGCAACAGCCAGATCTGATTGGGCAACAGCAGCCTCAAACAAGTCGGAATTTTCACCACCTTCAGAAAATTCCAAGCTATGGGCAGCGGCGTCAGCAAAAATGTGGCCAATGTTGTAGTGGTGATCATTTGGCGTCTCGCCGACAACTGGTTCTGTCATAGCCAGCAAAGTCTCGACTGGATGCACTTCTTCGCTGTCCACAATCGCGCGGACCACAATGCTGCCTTTGGCATGCAAAGCATCACGCTCGCCAGCTGGTATCCCATCTTCACCAATGCCCAGTACTTCACAGATAACTACAATGTCAGAGTTACTGTCCAAATAATCTTCCCACACCGACCAGTCACCCTTTTTCCTGGCTTCATTGGCTTCGGCGCGCATGCCAATATGTCCTGGCACGAGGTGATGATGTGCCACGCTCAAACGCACTTCAGAATTCTGTGCAGCAATCGCTTGCTCCTGATGAATATGTATTGTTGGATCCCAAGCCCGTCCTAGAACAGAGGTGAGTGTGGCGTTGGCGCCAATATTCAGGTGTGGTGGCTCGACAGGCAAGAACGCATACTCGCCCTCCATTTGTGGGCTTCCAACAATCGTATGCGTCGCCATTTGATCTCTATCACTGGCTTTGCCGGCTACGCTTCCAGTTCCATATAACTCAATAACACTTGTTAGATTAGTGCGTTCGTCGTCGAATACCTCAAACTCTATGCCATCAGAATACTTTTCGCCTTGGCCTTTTGGTACCGGCCTTCTGACGACAGCCAATTCATCTCCCGGCCGTCTCTCCGGAGATGAGGAGTGAAATTCAACTAAAGATGTGGTGGCCATACCCTTTACGTCAGCTCCTTTGGCTCTAGCAAGATTTATGCTTACCTTAGATACAACCACAGCTTGCCGAACATTGCAAGCAAAAAATACTATCGGCTCCTAGATTTGACAATATACAAAAGAAAGAATATAAAAGAACCTAAATTCAAGAGTTGATGACAGCGACATATATAAGAAAACGCTACACATCATAAGCATTTAATAAGGGATCCGGAGGCACAATCAATATGGCACGACCACTAGGTAGATTACCAGGTACACAAGTACCCGTAAAAACTGACGGCGCTGAGGCAAGCGTAGAAGTGTATCAGCCAGGTGATGGTGTCTCGACGGGTCCACGAAGTGGCTTACCAGATGTTGCTAGGTTTGATGCTGAGGCATTCTCGCCCGATGACGAGACAGGAACTGCTCCAGAAGCAGGTGTAGATATAGCTGCGTCTCCAGCTGAGGCCGAGACGACAGCCAGCGCAGCCGCCACCGATGTTGCCACGGCCGCTCACGTCGACCTTGTCGACAATGGCTTTGGTGATGAAGATGTCACAGGTCCTGGCGGCTCTCGAGATGCCGATGCGCCACTTCTTGGGGGTGTTTGGAGGGCCATGGGACGAAGTGTCCGCAATATAACGACTCTTGCATCTGATAGAGAAGCACAAGCAGACGGTGACTCGCTTGATGATGAATTGGCTGAAACACCTTATACGTCTGACGGACCAGCGGCAGAGGCTGCCGATGATTCTGAACTTGCAGCTGATATAGCCAATGGAGCAGTCGCAGGAGTTGAGGAATTGGACGTATCCCACGACGCAGTCGTAGTCAGTGATGGCCATGACGAAGGCAGTAATGACGGTCAAACTGGTGTTGCTGTGAGTGCGGCCGACCAAGCGGTAGTTATCCCTACGCTGCCTGGCTTGGATGAAGTGAATACCAAGATAGTATCGCCCGAAGCCCCACGAGCAAGTGTGGTGGCTGCCGGCCCAGAGGCTGCTGATGCCCACGCAGTCGAGCCCGCCGACGGAGCAACTGGCGGTAGTGCGCAACAAGGCATTGCAGCTCATCCCGATCTAGGGACCCGCAACGATACAATGCCAACACCGGTTATCGCCAAGGCTACCGTGCCAGGCGAACCGTTATTAGATAGAACCCAAGCACCCGGACATCCTGTGGCTGCAGCCTCAGGCTCCGAAACGGCCCATCAAGTGCCAGATGTCTCAGCAGATCTAGATGGCTCTTCGAACGTCGTCCCGTTTATAACCAAAAAACAGCGCAGGGAATTAGAGCGTCAAACTCGGCAGGCGGAAGTAGAAGCAGCGGCTGCTGAAAGACGCGCACGAGAGGCAGAGCAGTTAGCACAATTTAGAACCAAAGAACTGGACCGTATGGATGCCGCAGTCGTTGCAGGCTTGGACAGACGCCACCTAGGTGGCGGTGAGCCATATACATTGCTCGGCACCAATGCAATCGGTGAACTACAGAGAATTTCGCGGTGCGCCATACTTGCCAACCTTGAAGTGAGGACAGGCGTTGCATGGGACGAAACTCAAGATCCTACCTTACGTCAAACTGAACTCGCACAGGTCCAAGCACTCGTAGGTAAAGCCTATCAAAGGGCTACCGATCCATATGGTGGTGGCGTGAATATGGCCCAAGAGCTGAGTCAAGTCCGGCGCGAGCGGGTTATGCGCGATGTTGAACTAGCCGTAGACTCGGCAACCGAAGCAGCTGAGCGCACCGTGCTCCCAGGTATTTATGTCGGCATTGAACGACATCTAGTTCCGGCAATCGAGGCCAGGCGTGGCGCGAATTCCACAAAGCCGGTATTAAGCCCAGCCGAAGCGCTTAAGAAGCACGCCGAAGATGCCGCACTAAAGATTATCGATGGCGCACATATTCGCAGGGAAGGCCATGAACCCGAAGCCTATATAGTTGATGATGAATCTCGCGAAGTTGTCGTTAGAAATGGTTACTTTGTTGACCCTGAAGGCAACTTACAGCACGATCCAGATGTGGCCGGCATCTACAAGCTGATTGACTTTATGGGCTTTGACGCATGGCAAAACAATACGTCGAGTGGCCGAAACTTGCAGGCAGAAGCATTGCATCAGCCAGCAAATACAACCGGCGGCTATGTAGCTATACAATCCTTCCGATCTGCGAGATTTGGTTCTATGGCACCATCACCGGCATCATTGCCAAGCGGCCGTGATCCAGAGAGTTTAGGATTAGCCGTACCTAGTGCTAAGGGCGTGGATACTACAATAAAAGGTTATGTAGAGGTTGTGCTTGACGCACGGCAAATATATCCAGGGCCGTTTAACCAACTTCTAGAAGGTCGCAATGACGAACTAAAGGGTCGGCCAATTGCCCGGCAACCTGTCTTGCCGCATATTGCTGGTGAGTTGCTGCTTAGGCAAGCGCATGTTATTTCTGAAACTCTTGATGGCATCGAGCAAGATCGACAAACAGCAGAAGACGAGGCCTTGGCACTGTATAACTTGCGAATCTCACAAAGTCAGTTCGTGAGGACGTTGGGAGCGCAAATGGGCCTGACCTCAAGGGTTGAGACGCCTGCTATTGGAACGGGTAGTCTGAGAGATTATCCCGACTTACCGGTTTCTGCGGGGCATGCAGTTGACTCCACAGCCCACACAAATGTGGTAGCAGAAATTAGTCCAAACGCGACACTTGCTGAACTGGCAGGTGGTCAACAAGGCATAATTGACATGGATATGTTGGCAACTCTTCAAGCTGTCAACGATCGTCGCGGACTACCTATCTCGATTTCTTAAGCATAACAATATTGCTGTTTTGACTCAGCATATAGCCAATTTCAGCACAAGTTAATGCGCTGATAGAGTGGATTACCCGTTAATTAGGCAAGGCTCTTCATTGCCGTTGAGGGCTTTGATGCTTTGAACGGCTGCACCCCAGATTTCCGCGGGATCACCCCCGCCTACATAGTTGTCGCCGAGTGATCGGAATTCATCTGGGTAGCGAATAATGACGCCAATGCTCATGTTTTCTGACTGAACGACGCAGAAGGTGCCATAGAATGCCGCCATCTTGTTGTCGTCATAAGTCCCGGTTTTGCCAGCCATATCTGTGATATTTGCTATCTGGTTTAGCGAGTAAAAAGCCGTGCCGGCATCGCTATTAGGATCATCAGGATTGGTTGGCCCGATAGTAATTGTGCCACGCATAGCATCGAGTAACATATCGGACGTACCAACCTTTACTAGTTGTCTTTCGCCAGCAGCATTGCACTTCCAGCAATAAATATTGTTATCCTTATCCTGGAGCACTTGCCAAACTTCGTCAACATAATGTCGTTCTACGCTGGCACCACCATTGCCAATCAATTGGAACTGGCCGGTAGTCATGTCAATCATATTTGCTGCACGGCTGCCGGTTCCCATTGACGGTAGCGGTGGTATTGCACTTTCAATCTTAAATTCATCAGCCAGAGTATCAACAGCTATAAGCCCCGCAGGGCCTTGATTTTCCAGAATCTGCAAGGGAATAATGTTTGACGATTTGGCTAACGCTTCGCGGACAGCGCACTCCGTAGCTACGTCGCAATGCGCACCATTTTCAACTATCCAGTCAGAGCCATCGCTATTTCCACCCTCCCAAACAAAAGGCAAAAGTTCGTCAGGTACTTGGTTAGGGTCGTCAATATTCGTTATAAGTCCAGCTTCCATAGCACCGGCATAGATCCATGGCTTAAACGCCGATCCAAGTGATGTTGGCTCAACTGCCAGATTCACTTGGGCGTTTTCGTTAAAAGGGCCGCCATACATGCCGGCGACGGCGCCGCCTTCAGTCACAGCCGCCACGGCAGCTTCGCGACCATCACGCGGGTAGTCCGAGCTGGTAACAGCGGTGTTTAGCGCCGCCTGCACATCATAGTCAATGGTTGTCAGGACATAAACCGGCCCATCATTATTCTGAGCATATTCCAAGAAACTTTTGCCAGTGTTTTGTATCAAATCAACCTCGATCTGATTCAGGGCATGCCGGGCACCAAGTGCATTGGCTACTTCATAGTGGGCAACCGGCGCCGTGTTGGGCGGCGTGCAGGGCATAAACTCTCTTATTTCTTTTTTGGCAGCCGCAGCTTGTTCAGCAGTTATAGCTACCTTCGTGCCATCAAACCAAGTTACCGGGATCATCATATCGTCCAGTTCTGCATCACGTCTGGCTATTGACGCTGCGTATTCGGCTTTATCTTCTTCTATGCCGCCTTTGCCATCACTATCATGGCCGTCATACTCGCTCGGCGATTGCGCCAGACTTGCCAAGCGTACCGCTTCACCGTAGGTCAACGAGCTGGCAGATTTACCGTAGTAAGTCCAAGCTGCCTGTTCGAATCCGTAAGCACCGCAACCAAGGTAGGTGTTATTTAAGTAATCATGCATGGTGTCTTCGGGAGCTTCTTCATCTTGCATAACTCGGGCCAAGTCCCATTCATAATCCTTGCGGGCAGGCACAATTCGGCAACCAATCTCCGGCAGACACAGCTCAACCTCACCTTCGGGTATTTCATCAACATAAGTTGTTCTGGCAACTTGCTCGCGAATACCAGAACTACCCCTACCTTCCAGAAATGCTTTTACTTTCCGCAGGTACTCAACATATCCCAGGTCTTCATTAAAGTAATTGTCCTCAACCGAAATAATGGCATGCGGCAACTTGGGGTCAAAGTGCTCGTAGGGCATCTCAATGCGGTTACCGCCCCTAGACATATACATCATTGAATCGCTTGGACCGCAGCGATCAAACCCTTCAAAGCAAACAAACAGGGAATTATTCGCAGTCGTCACTTCATCAGGCAAAGATTGCCTATCTGGCATTTTGTCCAAACTGTTCTCGACAAAATGATATGCCGATGGGCCAAATTCAAAGCCTACGTATGCCGCCGGTATTGTCACCGCAACTGCAGCTGCGCCGGCCAAGATCTTTCCTGCACGTCTCATAAGTAGTTATATTATCTACTTATTCATGACCAATTTCAATGTCTTTATCAGAGGTAGAGGCTTATGGTTTAGGCCGCTTCGAGCAGGGCGGCTTTTTCGGCTAAATAGGCCTCATATTGTTCTGGATAGTGCGTGCGTAGTCTTGCGGGTTGAATGACGTCTCGCACGATGCTGTTGACCTCATCGGGTCGATGGGCACCTTCTGGTAGCCCAAAATTCTGGCCGGGCCGCAGTCCAAATCGAAACCTTTTACGATTTGATACATACTGAATCAAGGTTGTTCCCGGTGCTTCTACAATTCGCCCAAGACCTTTCTTAGCGGTGTAGCTTCGTCTGCCGGGCGAGGCATGGTGCTCGGGTTGGTTCAATATCTCATCGGCTGCGGCGTAGTTTGCGATTCTAAACATAGTTTTCACAACTTTACCGGCCAAGTTTTTTGGCTCGCCCAAATAAGTCATGTAGCTCCCATCTATTGGGTTTGGCTTTAGCTCCATCGGCTCATTGCGCCAGAGTTTGATCAAGTCCAAAGGATCATCGAGGAATCCAGCATGCCCATACGCATTTGTTTTTTCACCTCCCTCAATCGGCCCACCTACCGCAACACCGCCTGCAATTGCCCCCGCCACAACCCCCTTGGCCAATGAACTAGCCGATAGTCCCTTTTTTCGAGCAAAAATCGCACATGCACCGGCAATTGTTGCGCTAAACAAATAAACCGGCCCTTTTGTTGTTTCGGGAGCATAATTTTTGACATCTTTGAGCATCGGGCGAATATGATCCGGCCTCGCTCTGAAATAGTCAGCTGCGATGCGGAAGCGAGTGACGTTTCGTTTATCTATGGCTTTTGCGCCATTTCGGACCTGGTCATCAAGTTGTTCAAGAGGTGGTGAGTATGGATCTGATTGTAAAACTACTGCGGATTCCTCGACGGTATACGGCTGTCCTTTGGGATGGCGGACAGCCGGGCCGTATGGGTAGCGAGGATATGAAGTGTCCATGATTGTTTCGGCTTCTTCGCGCGTATAGCTTTGTGGAACGATATGTTCTTCGCCCAGTACGGTATCCATAATATTGTAGCCAAATGACCCTACTTGCCTTAATTCTTGAGGAGTAAAGTTGGCACCAGGGTCTAGATTGGGTATAAAACCTTCGGTTGGAAGAGTAGGGAACCCTTTGTATCGTTCGGGATCGGCCTCGATAACGCGAAGGTAGCGTTCAATAATATAGGATGGATAAGTTGTGGCATCGGTCATGCCATGGTGCATGATGCCCTCTTGCTTGTCTTCAACTTCAACGTCGCCAACGTGGGCGGCTCCCCAGGTTTGTGCGGTAGCTCCCAAGCTTGCCATAACCACATCATTCGCGGCTGCTAACCAAGGAGCTTCCTGCGTTGCGTCATGAGAGACTGTTCCATGAGCATGAACAACGATAGCTCCAAGTTCAATAAGTCCAAGAACTGCACCAACTGCTAAGCCACCGGCAATCGTTGGCGTAACATGCTCGCGCCTGAATCTTGCAATGTCCTGTAGAGCAGGAATTCTCAGAGTTTCTTGAAGCGCTGCCATTTACCTACATTATAGGGGAGTCCAACAGGCTCACAAAGTGTAAAAATAACAAAAATACTCCGTTTGAACGGAGTATTTTTGGAAAACGCGCTAAGAGTTACTTAAGCAGTTTTCTTGGTTCGGCGGCTAATACGGCCACCCTTAGCGCCGGCGATGCGGGCCAATTCGCGGTTAGCGAAGAAGCCGCCGGTGCGACCCTTCTTACCACCGATAGCACCGATTTTTGCATAAAAATCAGAGCCGTATTTGCTTTTGTTGGTCTGAGCAGCAGCTGCGCCACCCTTTTTTGTTCCTGCCATGTGATAGCTCCTTGACGTTCGCGCTTCACTGAGCGTTTATTGCTCACGACCGCTTAACACCTACGTTAATTGGTTAATAAAAACCTCTCTAGAATCAAAAGAGGGCTGGCCGTTTGATGGGCCAACCCTCTATTTGAATTCTTTCGAATGTGCTTATGATAGCATTTTGTCGCGCTTATGTCAACAAGATAGTAATGTTAAAATATTTTTTACTATATCTTCATAATTGTATCTGCCAGACATTTATTTCGCAGCTGGCCTCGGCCAGCTAGCCCACCCGGCCTTCTTGCAGAAGGCCGGGCAAAAGAACCGCAGCCTCTACCGGCTCGTTATGATCTCATTGTCAAAGAATACAATGCCTCGAGATCGACCCGCCAGCTGGCGGGGATCGGCCCAGTATTCAAATAAACTTAAGTAGAATACTGGGCTGCACTCTCGGCTTTTAATTGTATCTTTGACACTCGCTCATCAGGAGCTGCTAGGGGCTGGAATAAGACCTTGGAAAACGAGGCAACTAGCCTCGTTTATTATTAAATAAAAGGCCGGGGTCGGCCTTTCTCCATGGAGGCTGGGCCAGGCTCTTTTGGTTCCTGAAGGTCTTTGTTTGTTAAGGGCACAACTAGTGCGTGGAGCTGTTCGCAGGAATTTTATTCCTTGAAAATTAATAAAAAAATTCCGAGCTCTCCTAAGCGTTGTGCCCCTTAACAACAAAGCCATCAAGAACCAAAAGCTGGCTGTCGCTTTTTCGGCTATCCTTTTTGTCGATACAAAAAGGTAGCTCGCTAGCTGGCCGAGGCCAGCTGCGAAATTAGGTACTGAAAGGCGCACTAACTTTTAAGGAATTACTTTATTGAGTTTCGACCGCCTGCGATAAGGCCGACAGTGCCGAGAAGACGATACTTGCCATTCCATGCCGCAGTTAAAGCACTCGTAGGTTCGTTTGTCGGTTTGTAAAGATGATGACGTGCAGGTGGGGCAGGTGCTGCGCTGATATAACCAATCCCGGTAAGTGTCCAAACAATCTTCTATATGATCGGCGTCAATGACAATGTTATGGGCTGCCGCCAACGCTTTGGCTCGTTCCCAGGCCTCCATCTCCATAATAAGTAGGTCGAAATCGCTGTCAAAATCCTCGTGCTTCAGCAGGGCATGACCGACTTCGTGGAGTAATGACCACGCAGCAGCATCACCGCTGGCTGATTCACGGTAGATAATCTGTCTTTGTTTGGGTGACCAAGTGAATGTTGTCCCCGGCACAAAGCTAAGATCTGGGAACTGTTTAGACAGGGTAATAATCAGCTGGTTCATCCGTTGTTCCGGGCCCGCGCCAACTCAAAGCAGCCGTAGACCACGGCTTCTTCGGCACGGACGGCCGGACGGATGGGCGGGATGCTCATCATCGGTGTCTCGTAGGTCTTGAGGCGCTCAATTAATAAATCACCAAATTTGATGAAGTTGGCGCCCACGCCTCCGCCAATAATAATTACTTCCGGTTGCAAAACAGCGATCAAATCAATCATGCCCACGGCCATATCTTTGACGATATTACGCCAGATGTTCGGGTCATCAATCTCCGAGGCTCGCTTGCCGTATTTTTCAACAATGGCCTTACCGGCGGCAAAATCTTCCCACGGCATAAGTTTGCCATTGTGCTCCAACAGCATACCGTCACCGCCAATATCGCCAACGTTGGTGTCAATCACGCCGTCGTTGATGAGGGCAATACCGATGCCGGTGCTAAAGGTCAAATACAAGGCCCGCTTGAACTCGCCTTTGAGGATTAATGCCTCTGACAAACCGGCTAATTTGGCATCGTTTTCAATTTCGACCGGGCAGTGGGTGATGCGTTCCAAATCGGCATCGATATCTTCATTGCGCCAGGGAAGGTTGCCGAGGGCGATGACCCGGCCATGAGGTCGATCTAACTTACCTGGTACGGCCACGGTTGCCGCGCGGAAGTCATGCTCACCAAGCTTGGGCAAATTCTCGGCCAATTGCTTCAAGAATTCATCATAATTTTCAGGGGTCGGGAACTTAAAATGCGACACTTGCTGACCTTCATCATTAAAGGCCGCCAGCAGCGTCTTCGTCCCTCCAATATCCACCGCTAAATACATGCATACATGGTACTAGCTAGAGCTAGCTTGAGGCAAGCTCACACTTCATCGTGCGCTATTTAACTGAGGTATAAGCGCTGTCTTACGTCACGGCTAAACATGTTCAGAAGCTCATCTGGATTGTCGCATTCACCACCACCCGACAATAACTCTGCGATTTTTGGAAAAGTAGCAGTATGTACTAAATCGTCTTCTATCTCTGCCGCAACCGAAGCAAGAGTCACGGTAATCACGTTGCCAGGCTGCCCCAAATGAGAGATCTTTGGTTGTTCTGGTGGGGATTTGGAAACTTTTTTGGGTGATCCGTGCTTTACCTGGACGCGAATGTCGGTGTCATCACCGGGCCACGAGTATTTGCCGTGAACAGATATATCCCATGGTGGTGTACGAACAGCATCTCCGAAATGCCCAACCATATCTTGTTTTAGGTGGGACGATAGAACCAGCCAGTTTCCCTCAGGATCTCCACGCTCGATAAGGTGTTTAATACAATACTCGGCTCCAAGCCCAACCAAATCAAGCCCTACGCTACGAGTAACTTCTCTTAGTGACTGCTCAATCTCAATGATTGTTTGGCTTCGACTTTCTGTGGCTGATCTTATCTCTGATGTTTCGGGGTAGCCCCCTTCTAAAAAGTACTGACGTTGCAATGGGGCGTCTTCCAGGAGTGCTCGGCTCCGAAAATAGGGCATTAAGTCATAACCGTCTGTTATTCCTGTACAATCAGCAGCCTCTTGTGCAACTTCAATAGCCGTGCCGAAAAGCCATTCTCTCGTACCATCACTAACCCCTTCGGCTGTGCAGGCGAGTTCCACTAAGGCTCGTGAGCCTAATGACATTCCTAAATATGTAGGACTGTTGCTCAGATTTAGTGCAGCCTCTTGTTGGGTACCAAAGTGTCGACTATTAAGATATTGTTCCAAGTCGTCGGCAACAGCTGCATGAACAGGCAGAATTGAACCGTCGGGCTGTCGTGGTATAAAGCTAAATACTTTATGCATGAAGTATATTAAATAAATTAACAAATTCTGTAATGATGGCCATGTAGTTAATAACCTCTGCGAGTGTATCCTGCTTTATCGACGACTACTTTTGTTGCGGTTACTGCAGCTAGAGCAACGCCAGCAAGCAGGTTCTGCTGAGGTGTCAGCTGTGTACCAAGTTCATAAGCCCCGCCTGTTGCGGCAATTGTCACTACTCCTTCTCGAAGAGTTCTCAGGCGGCGAAATCGGCGGTATGAATCGAGCGTATGAGCCTGAGATGATTCTGCGGTACGTGCAGCTTCAAGGGCTCGCTTGATATCGGCGCCAACGGTAAATGGTTTGGTTGCACGTCGAGCACCGCTGGTCAGAGCAAAGGCAGCGCCAGCGGTAGCTACAGCCTTCCAGTCAACCGGCAGATCGGCCATTTGCACAAACCAGTTCGAGGAGATCTTGTCTCCTTGAGCACGAGCAGCCTCCAAATCGGTCTGTATTATCTCCAAGATTCCACCCGCAACAACACCCTTTATGCCAGCTGCGACATCCCAATGCCCATCACTCGCTCCTTCACGAGCATGGATCATTTCTACACCATAAATTGCGCCTGGGCTCAGTCGAGGTTCATCAAATGAATCTGGCCTCGCAGGCTTTGGTATAAAAGTATCAATTTCACCACCAGGCAAATTAAACAGAGTTTCATAAATTGATTCTTCGGCACTCATCTTAAGTACATTATAAAAAAAAAATCAAATAAATCAAATATTTGAGATTTGCCAACAGATACGCTACGGTGTATACTACTCAGTAATCTTGTGAGCGGTCTCCCGCTTGAGTGGGCTAGCAATCATTCTTGGTTGCGGCCATAGCCTCAGGTGCAACTCCGCTACTAGATAATATTAATTAACGGAGATATTGCTTTACTATGACCAAAGCACTACCGACGATGGATGACCTTTTGGCATCCACAGACCTCAAAGAACTTAAAAGCGGCGACGTGATTGAAGGCGTTGTTACCAGCGTGCGCAAGCACGAAGTCTGGATTGACCTCGGTGCCAACGGTGTTGGTGTCGTGATGCGCCGCGAAATCGGCCATGGCCAAAAACTGGCTGAAGGCGACACGGTTACCACTAGTGTTGTCGACCCTGAAATGGATGAGGGCTTCGCGCTGCTATCCATGAAGCGGGCTGTCAAAGATAAGGGTTGGGATGAGTTGAAGCGCATGTTTGATGATCAAGAAATCATCGAAGTGACTGCTTACGACGCTAACCGTGGTGGTTTATTGGTAGAACTCGAAGGTATTCGCGGTTTCTTACCGGTTTCACAGCTGGCTGCCGGCCACTACCCACGGGTTTCTGGTGCTGACAAAGATGAGATTTTGCAGAAGCTGGGCGCACTCGTTGGCCAGCCAATCCGTGTCCGCATTCTTGACCTCAGCCGCAAAGACAACAAGCTGATCTTCTCTGAAAAAGAAGCCATCAAGCAGGACATGCAAGAAAGCTTTGCCAAGCTTAAGGTTGGCGACGTCGTTGAAGGTATTGTCACCGGCGTTATCGACTTTGGTGCCTTCATCAATGTTGATGGCATCGAAGGCTTGATTCACATTTCCGAAATTTCTTGGGAACGCGTTGAAAACCCACGTGATTACGTCAAGGTTGGTGAGACGGTAAAGGCTAAGATTATCGCCATCGACAAAGATCGTTTGAGTCTTAGCTTGAAGCAAATGAGCGAAGACCCATGGCTCAAAGAAGCCAAAGCTTTCAAGGCCGGCGATATGGTTGAAGGCAAGGTGACGCGCATCACCCCATTCGGTGCCTTTGTGCAGCTTGGCCCATCAGTCGAAGCCTTGGTACACGTCTCAGAAATGAGTGATGACGAAGGGGTTGATCCAGAGAAAATCTTTGAGTTAAACCAGAAGAAATCATTCAAGATCATTGATGTTGATACCGAGAACCGCAAAATTGCGCTTAGCTTAAAAGGCGCAAAATAAGCGTCATATTTTGATCGCTATGTAAGAAACTAACTTTAGGAAGGGAGCATACGATGGCTAGAACCATACAAGTCGAAGACAGTATCACCGTCGGTGCTCTCGCCGAAAAGTTAGAGATTCCGGTTACCAAGCTCATCGGTGAGCTGATGAAAAACGGCATTATGGCCACCGTCAACGAACGGTTGGACTATGATACGGCCGCTATTATTGTCAGTGAACTGGGCATGGAAGTCGAGCTCACCAAGCTCGAAACTGAAGGTGCTGAAGAAGTCGTCAAAAGCCGCAAAAAAGTCAGTGAAAACGGCCAAGACCGCCCGCCGGTGGTGGCTGTTATGGGGCACGTCGATCACGGCAAGACCAGCTTGCTTGACGCCATACGTGGTGCCAGTGTGGCCAAAGGTGAAGCCGGCGGTATCACACAGCACATTACTGCATATCAAATTGAGCATAATAAACGCAAAATTACCTTCCTGGACACGCCAGGCCACGAGGCCTTTGCGGCCCTTCGGCAGCATGGTGCCCGGGCAACCGATTTGGTGATTATTGTGGTAGCTGCCGATGATGCCGTGAAACCACAAACCGTTGAAGCGATTCGTTATGCCAAGCAAGCGGGTGTCCGCATGCTGGTTGCCATTAACAAGATTGATAAAGAAGGTGCCAACCCTAACCTCGTTAAGCAGCAGCTTTCCGAACACGATGTCCTGGTCGAAAACTGGGGCGGTGATACGGTGGTGGTGGAAGTGTCAGCCAAGACCGGCCAAGGTCTGGAACAACTGCTGGATATGGTCTTACTCGTCACTGACGTTGAAGAACTCAAGGCCGAGTATGATTGCCCAGCCGAAGGTCTGATTATTGAAGCCCACATGGAGCGCGGTCGCGGTGCCGTAGCCGTCGCTTTGGTGGAGCAGGGCACGCTCAAGAGCGGCCAGTTCTTGGTGGCTGGCAGCAGCTATGCCAAAATCCGCAATCTCGAATCGACGACTGGCGACATCTTAAAG
>JAHBAU020000012.1 GCA_018499905.2 Candidatus Saccharimonadota bacterium
AAGCGATTCGATTTGATACAGGGCCTGATCATTGCTGGCTTTGTATTATTGCTGCTCATTGGCGCAGGCTTTACAGGTGTGCACACCTATAGCCTTTATTACAAAGGCTTAGGCGGCAATGTTACAGCCTCAATTGCTGCCATCATTCCGGTTGCCCTCATCGAGGGCGTTACCCTGCTTACCTTTGCTGGCTTGTTTTTTTACTTCAAGACCGAAGATCAGAAATTCTGGGGCAATATCGGCGGTTGGGGTGGTGTGATCTTCTTAGCGGTCAACACCATGATTAATCACAACACCAACACGCAACACGATGTCCCCTATGCACTCAGTGTGTATGCGTGGTTTATGCTACCCGTTGTGCCTGTGGTTAGTCTGGCCTATATCAAGCACATTCTTGCGCTCGATCCCAGTATTAAGCGCCGTCAGCAAGAAGCCGAGTTGGAAAACACCCTCGACGATATGTTGATGGAAGCCGAGATTGAGATCTACGAACATCCCGACGTTAAACGCGCACTGGCAGATCACAAAAATGATTTGGCAGGGGCCTTGTCATATCGCATCCGTAATCGTATTGGTTATGCCAAAGTCGCCGCTGTTGCTGATATCACAGGCGGGCAAATTGTAGATGGTAAGGCAACATCTGTGCCTGCAGCGTCAACAAGTAATGTTGCATCTGGTGACGCCACCTCACCTGCCGAAGTCTCAAGTCCTGTCGTGGGTGGCGACCCCTCCAAAAGTTGAGACTTCGATTGTGTATTCCTCAACTAACTTGCATTCCTCGACTTCGCTCGGAATGCAAGCAGATGCGCTTGAGCCAAGCGGAATTAATTCTGTCCCTGCCATGCCCGATATGCGAGCCTTAGCCCTCATGCCACGTCGTAAGGTCACAAAAATATGTGTGGTGTGTCAACAAGCTTTTGAGGCCGTGCGAGAGAGTGCCCAGTGTTGCAAGTCTGAATCATGTCGGCGTGACTTTAAGCAGATGCGCAAACAACAATCGCCCATGTAAGGCGTTAGTTGGGCAAAATCAAAATCTTAATAATCTCAATAATCTTATTAATCTTATTAAGGTTATTAAGAAAAGCAAAACCCTTGGATACCTCTCAGCAGAACTGCCAAATTGTCAAATTACAGACAATGTTTTAGGGTTACAATGGGGAAGTGATTTAAGCGGAAAAATATAAAACGCACCCTTTCAAGTAGCCAACTCATAGGGTGCGTTTTATAAAAAGATTATCTGTCATGTCTAGTATAGCACCAACTTTGAGTGCTGGCTTAATGCAAGCTCAGATTATTGCATCACAACCAGCAGTTTTATCTAACGTAGATGTCGCAGCACTTATGCAAGAAAATAAGTGGCTGAAAGACAAGGTTGCCCAATACGAGCGTGTATTGTTTGCAACCCATTGCAAAGTAACAGATCGAGTTGTTTTGGCGTGTGCTATGTATATGGCTTACGAGCAGGGTAAGCCCGATGCCAATAACGCAAATTTTGCCACTGCGCAATACAGTGGCGAGGCTATGTCCAAACAGCTTGGATTAAGCAAGGTTACGATCTATAACTCACTCAAGAAATGGGAGGATGTAGGTCTCATTCAGCGTCAACAAAGCCCTGTTGCAAAAGATCAGTTCGGGCAAGAGGTTGACCCCAAAGCAATTCCAACCGACAGACAGTGTCATTGGGAATCTGTTAGCTATCTCACTGCGCCACTCACCCTAACCGATATTCCTAGTCTCCCTGAAACCAGCTATGAAAGAAAGGCTAAAGACAAAGCAAAAGCCACATCCGAACTTGCTAAACTGGCCCAACAGTTAAAAACACTGACTTGCCCAGAATGTGGCGCAAATGGCACACTCGAAATAACATGCAGCGCTTGCGGGTGCAAGACCGATGAGCATAACGCAAGTCATCATTACGAAATTGTAGCGGTTGAGTCAACAACTAATATTCAACCAGTGATTGACCAAACGCCACAAGAACAACTCTCAGCCATACACTCCTCGACCTCCTCGACTTCGCTCGGAGTGCAAGTAGATAATCCTACAATCATCGAGACTAGGAAGCAGCAACCTGCACAGATAGAAGTTCTATCACTCTCTGATGCTATAGATAGAAGTTCTGTCAATACATCACTAAGCGGGGGGGCAGAGGGGCTGCCCGTGTTAGCAGCTTCACCCGATCAAATCATAGAGGATACCCCAGAAACGACCATCCCCCCCCTTAGTGACGTAAGTCTGAAAGGGGCTGATATTTTGATAAAGTTGCAAGAGATGGGGGCAAGATTTTCTTTGGTGCAGCCGAAAGCCAAGGCTGCAATTGCACGAGATTATTTAGTTAATCCACCTTCTTTTGCAGTTGCGTTGCGTCATTTGAAAGCAGGGGGGAATGTGGGACTGCTGACAGGTGATATGAGTGCAGGTATGGTGGCTATTGACATAGATCGTGGTTTGGGTGATTTCTTGCGTATATATCCAGAGTTCGCAGCTTATCCTCGGTGTGTTCGGGCGAATGCACCTGATCGGGGCAAGATCTTAATACGGGTGGGGGCAGGGCAGGCTAAACACGTGGTGCTTGAGACGTTGCCTCGCAAGGCTGAGTTTATCGGTGATAAGTATCATGTGATTGTAGCAGGAATACACGAGACAGGCGCAGAACTTGTGCTTCTGAATGCTGATCGAGCTATCCCTGTGGTTGATGCAAGTAAGGTGTTGGCCAAGTTAGTTGCTTGGGTGGG
>JAHBAU020000005.1 GCA_018499905.2 Candidatus Saccharimonadota bacterium
ACGAAAAAGAAGACCTAATTGACTTCTTAGAAGCCCAGGCTGGCCAGCCCGACAGTCGGATTAGCCCTGAAGAATTGCGGCTAGCCAAAAACTCACTACTGTTCGGTGACAAAATCGTGCGTGATGTTATGACGCCGATTACCAAAACCAAACTCGTCTTAGCTGATGACAGTGTTGGGCCGGTGCTCATGAGCGAATTGCACGAAAGCGGCCATAGTATTTTTCCGGTACGAGCAAAAAAGCATTCGCATGATATTGTCGGCGTGTTAAGTTTGCACGATCTTGAAGAGGCCAAAGCTGGTGGTCCAGTACGCGACTATATGCGAAAAAAGATTAATTATATTAATGATGAACTGACGCTTGATGTTGCGCTTAATGAGTTTATTAAGACGAGACACCACCTCTTCGTCGTCATGAACAACATCGATGAGGTTGTTGGTGTGGTAGCTGTCGATGACATACTCGGGCAGATTGTCGGCGAGACAATCAGCGCTTTGTCAGAAGCTGATAATACCGACAACGAAGGGCAATCTCAGGAATAGACTTTCAACAGATGAGATAAGGTGTTAAAATTCGCCTGATAATTTATGAAAACTTTGAGCAACACTAACTTGAATCTACGGGTCGGCGGATTGGCTTAAATAACGAGCAAGCCAAGCCGTGCGAGCGACCCTGCACTTCACAGCTCATCTAACCATGAATCGAAAGAGGAAGTATGAAAAGAACATTAAGCCGCGAATTAGCACAAGTGATCGGCGAGCAAGTACGCGTTGAGGGCTGGCTGCATAAAAAACGCCTGCTCGGCGGGCTGACGTTTATTAACGTCCGTGATCGCAGTGGCCTGGTTCAGGTATTAATCGAAGACAAGGACGAAGTAGAGAAACTGCGTGGTCTTCAAATCGGGACGGTCTTAAAAGTCACCGGAACGGTCATTAAAGAAGAGCGGGCTCCTGGCGGCGCTGAATTGCACGACCCCAAACTCGAAATAATGGTACCGGTAACGGCTGAGCCGCCGATTGAAATCGATAAGCCAATTAACCATAAACCCGAAAACCTCGATACGCTCTTTGAGTATCGCGCGCTCAACATCCGCAACCTGCAAGAGCAAAAAATCTTTAAGATCCGAGCAAGCTTGCTACGTGAAATTAGAGAGTACTTGTCTGACCAAGAATTTATCGAAATCAACACACCGAAATTACTTGGTGCGGCTACCGAGGGCGGCGCAGAGGTCTTTAAGCTAGATTATTTTGGCCAAGAAGCAACACTAGCTCAAAGCCCACAATTGTATAAACAAGGGTTGGTAGGCGCCTTTGAGCGAGTGTTCGAAATTGGTCCAGCTTTTCGAGCAGAGCCATCGGCAACAACTCGACACATGTCTGAAGTCTATATGCTTGATATTGAAATGGGTTTTGTTGAAAGTCACGACGAGGTGCTCGATATGGTTGGGGACATGACCATGCATGCGCTAAAGGCTGTGTATGAAAAGCATGGTGATGACTTAAAATCACTGAACGCTCCAGATCTGAAGCTGATTGATAAAGTGCCTAAATTCACGGTGGCTGAAATCCACGACATGTATACCAAGGCTACAGGCAATGACACAACCGATGAAAAGGATCTGATTCCTGACGAAGAAAAGTGGATTTGTGAGTATGCCCGTAAGCAGCTTGGTAGTGACCTCGTTTTTGCAACAAGTTTTCCAATTGAAGCGATGAAGTTTTACCACCAGGCTAATGCTGAAACACAAACCGTCTACTGGGGCGATCTCCTCTTTAGAGGCTTGGAAATAGCAACCTGCCCGCTTCGGGAATACCATTACGACAAAGTTGTGGAGCAAATGAAGAAAGCCGGGCTTGATACTGAAAACCCTGGGTATAAGTTCTTCCTGCAAGCCATGAAGGCTGGGCTACCACAGCACGGCGGTTGCGGCTATGGCATTGACCGGTTAGTCGAAAAGACCATCGGACTCAGCAATGTTAAGGAAGCAACGTTATTCCCGAGGGATATCAATCGTTTGACTCCGTAAGATCAGCTTGATCTGCATGGTCCTGTCCACATATAATCCGGAATATAACAGTTAAAGGAGAAGATATGAATAAACAACTAGCGGGTTTTATGGAGTTTGTGCGCACGCAAGGCGTGGTCGGCTTGGCCGTCGGTTTGGCTATAGGTACGCAAGTCGGTGAAATGGTCAAATCAATTGTCAATGGTTTGATCAACCCAATCGTTGGTATGATCGTTGGTAATCAAGACGGCTTACTGGCTGCAAAGTTTACACTGACAATTGGCGGACGAAGCGGTGACTTTATGTGGGGCTCGGTTTTCTCGGCACTCATTACGTTGCTTGCTGTGTCGGCGGTTATCTATTATGTTGTGCGCGGTCTCAAGCTCGACAAACTAGATAAGGCCAAGGCTAAATAACTAGATCATCTGAAAGTACGTTCAGGTTATTCTCAAGCATACAGACTACACTGCAAGTACTACCTTGGTAGTTTGCACACTAAGTTAAGCTAGAAAACATCATGCGAGCAGGCAAGTAAGCCGCCGGATTGAATGCTTGATAACTTTCTTTAGTGGCAGTAGTCGCGTCAATACATGATTTTGTAGTAACCATTTGAACGCACATAGGGCATAGCTATGTCCTGGTTTATTCAGTGCGCGGTTATTATTAAGCTCCTTGTTGGCGGGGTGGTCAGTCCGTTCACAAAATACAATAAGTAAGAAGGAGAATACCTTGAGTAAATTGACAAAAACATTATTGGTAACCGGTGGTGTACTGGCTGTTGGTGCCAGTAGTCTCATCGGAGTTGGTGCGGTAAGCGCCCAGACTTCATCCGGCACAACCAGCGGCCCAACAGCGTTAATTCAAAAGATAGCACAAAAATTCAACCTCAATGAGGCCGAAGTTAAGGCTGTCTTTGACGAAGAGCATGAAGCGCGCGAAGCCGAACGGCGACAAAATATGGAAGATAGACTAAGCCAGGCTGTTGCTGACGGCAAGATAACAGAAGAGCAGAAAACAACCGTTTTATCCAAGATTGATGAGCTAGATACTTTTCGCGATAGCTTGTCTGATAAAACGGACGAAGAACGCCGAGAAGCCATGAAATCCAAGATGGATGAGCTGATGACTTGGGCTGATGAAAACGATATCCCTATCAGCTATTTGCGGATGGGTGGGCCACGAGGTGGGCACGGTGGCGGTATGGGTAATATGGCCCCGCCCGCTGACCAAGAGTAGCCCCTAGTTGGTCGGCTTGGTCCGCACTGCCAGCCTCCTCAGTTAGCCACACGCATATCTGAACTTTCAGACGGCTGTGGCTAACTGCATTGCTATGGCGAGAGTTGACGGCCTATACTTAGGCGAGAGCATTATATTATGAAAGACCAGCAAGGCAATGAAATAGTCGTCACAGTTGGTACCGACCAGCCAACTGCCGATGCAAATAACCTGATCGTACCCACCACCGCTGAGCGGGTAAGTCGCTTGGTAAAATTCAAAGCACTCTTGCATATTTTCTGGGTAAGAAAGAAGATCTCTATTCCGGTGCTAATACTCGCTACGCTTCTCTTGCTTGCGACCGTACCATTCACGCGCTACCAGATCTTTGGATTATTTCTAAAACAAGATTATGCAGTGAAAGTAACTGACAGTATCACCGGCAAGCCAATCAGCAGCGCTAAGGTCACGCTTGGGTCGATGTCAGAAACGACAGATGCGAATGGCGAGACAACACTCAAAACCAAAGTGGGTAATCAAAAACTGACTATCGAAAAGAATTATTATGAAGCTAGTTCGCAGTCGGTGACAGTGCCACTAACCAAGAAGGCAGGCGTTTTCAGGCAAGTGTCACTCAAAGCAACCGGACGACAGGTACCTGTCAGTGTCAGTAATCGTCTGACAGGCCAGCCAATAAAGAATATAACTGTTAAAGCAGCCGATACCGAA
The DNA here is from genome assembly GCA_018499905.2 of Candidatus Saccharimonadota bacterium. Lineage (GTDB taxonomy): Bacteria > Patescibacteriota > Saccharimonadia > Saccharimonadales > AQU-01 > AQU-01. The sequence continues at coordinate 3,950 of JAHBAU020000005.1, forward strand.
GCAGTGAGTGGTGAGGACGGCATGGCTGTCGTAGTGCTACCAGCCGGGCAGGATAGCTTTGAGGCTGAATTATCTGGCGAGGGCATCAACCCCATGAAAGTAAATATTGTTGTTAGTGAAGAGCTAAAGCCGGAGAATCAATTTTCGGTTACCCCAATTGGCAAAGTCTACTTCTTATCTAAACAATCTGGCAAAATAGACGTCGTAAAAACCGATTTAGACGGGTCCAATCGGCAGACGGTGCTTGCGGGTACAGGCAAAGAGGACGAAAATGAAACCGTCTTGCTGGCGGCCCGTGATTGGAAATACTTAGCTCTTTACTCCAAGCGCGATGGCGGCAAGTACGCCAAACTCTTCCTAATTGATACGCAGAAAAATGACGAGCTAGTCGTTATTGATGAGGGTGAGGCGCAATTCACCCTCTATGGATGGGCCGACCACCATTTTGCCTACAAAGTTGAGCGCTACAATGTGCAAAGCTGGGTTATTAAAAAACACGCGCTCAAAGCATACGACGCAGATGGTCGTAAAATCGTGTTACTGGATGAAACACAGGCATTTGGTGATGCCCAAAACTACATAGATGAACAATACCAATGGGCCCATCTGATGGGAAAACAGCTGGTGTTCTTCAGGGCTTGGACTAGTCATAAAAACTTTTACACTACAATTTTCCCTGAGCTATCAGTCAAGCAGTCGAAAGTTGTCAGTATTGATGTAGATGGCTCAAATCGTAGAGACCTAAAGACCTACGATATTGCAGAATCTATCAGTGGTGCCACTACGTACTATCAGCCATACAGTTCTTACCAAAGCGTGATATACGAGCCCGGTGAGCTATTCTTTTTGTTGAGTAGCAATAACGCTGACACGCGGTACTTTAAAGTTTTTGGCGGTAAGATTGAGGAAGATATGGAGGCCAAGGACTTCTTCCAAAGTGGCAAGGCCTATCCAACCTACCTGGCTTCGCCGGACGGTAGTAAAACTTTTTGGGTGGAATCCAGGGATGGGAAAAATACTTTGTTTATCGGCGATGCGAATGGCGCAAATGAACGGGAGATTGCCAAACTAAGCGAACTTACACAGTACGGATGGTTTACCGAAGAGTATTTGTTAGTTTCTAAAAATAGCAGTGAACTTTTCATCCTACCTGTCGCGGGCGGCCAGCCAATAAAGGTGAGCGATTATCACAAGCCTGCCTATAATTATTATGGTTATGGTGGTGGCTACGGTGGCATCTAAAGCGGTTCCAGCCTGAAAATGCTCATGTATACTAGAGGGGCATGGATAACAAACCAGCCTCGACAGGCACACAACTTTCGAATACGGGCAATCCTCAGGACATTGGTGGCCAAAATATAACTGCACCCAAAACCGACCTGCAAACGACGCTGACCCAGAGTAGTAACAGTACAAATTTCAATATCACGAGTGTTGGGGACAGTACTTTTAAGCCTTTTGAGGCATCCACAACTACGTCATCATCGTTAGGGGCAGAGCTTGACGGTACCGTACCAACGCCTGTTAAAGGGACAAATTTTATGCTGGTAGCCGGTGTTGCCATCATTGTCCTACTTCTTTGTGCCCTCACGACCTGGGTTTTGTATAAGGATTCCCAAAAAAGACTTATAAAGCGAGCTTAGGCAATGAAACGAAAACAGTCGATAGAGCAGTTACCAGACTCACCAATTCAAGAGCAGCTTGAAGCAAAAGTGCGGGAAATGCTGGGCCCTGACTATACCAGTGCGCCACCGACTCTAGACAAGCCCGCTGAATTGCAGGCCGCGGAAGATGATCAGCAGGTAGTAGCGCCAGAGACCGACCAACCAGAAGACCGGATAGCTGAAGATATTGAAGAACCCGAAGACGCTGCGACACAGCGTGCAGTTCACGAAATTGAATTGAGCGAAAGCGATCGAATTCTGGAAGCTGAGGATAAAGAGATTGAAGCGGCATTTGAGCCAGAAAAATTGTCGTTTGGGAATCGAATAAAACAATTCTTTAGTCGATGGTGGCGCAGCCCGATAAAACGTAATACTACCCTCGCAGTAGTGCTGTTCGGTCTAGCTGCCGTTGCTGTAGTACCGGCCGGACGATATTTTGTATTAAATACCGTCGGTGTCCGCGCATCGTCGAGTATGACTGTTATTGATGCTGCTAGCCAGCAGCCTATCAAAAACGCCACAGTGGCAATTATGGGTGTTTCTGGCCAGACCGACAGCGAGGGCCGAGTAACGCTCAGTTCTTTGCGCTTAGGGCCGGCTGATCTGACGGTCAATAAGCGGGCCTACGCCCAGATCACTAAACGTATTACCGTCGGCTGGGGGAGTAACCCGCTCGACAGCCTGCAACTGGTGGCTTCTGGAGAACAGTTTACGTTTGTTGTCACCGACTATCTTTCCGGAAAGCCTGTCAGTGATGCCGAAGCTAGTGTTGGCGGCTCAGACGCTAGTGCTGATAACGAAGGACGAATTTTATTGGCTACCGAACCTGGTGATGATGCTTCAGAAGTGACAATCTCTGCCAAAAATTATCGCAGTGAAAAAGTGAAGCTAGGCGATGATATTAAGGCCGAAGTCTCAGTGAAGATGGTGCCGGCACGTAAAAGCGTGTTCGTGTCCAAGCGTAATGGCAAATATGATCTGTATAAAATCGATGTTGACGGCCAAAATGAAAAGCTGGTTTTGGCCGGTAGCGGGGTTGAGCGGTCCGACATGGCGCTCGTCAGCCATCCCACAGATGAAGTTGTCGCCTTTGTTTCCACGCGCGAAAACATCCGAAACTCTGACGGCTATCTCCTCAGCACGTTGACAGTTGTTGACCTGTCCAATGACTCAACCCAAAAAGCTGCCCAAGCCGAACGAATTGAAGTCTTGGGTTGGTCGGGATCAAAGCTCTACTATGTTCAAACTGTTGCTGGTGCCAGTGCCGGCAATCCAGAGCGACAAAAAATCGTTAGCTATGATTATAAAGACAGCAAATCGGCAACTATCACAACCGCAAATTACTTTAACGACCATGTGCTTGTCGGCGACAGTCTGTACTATGCGGCCTCGGCGGCATTTAATCCTGACAAAGCTGGTTTATACAAGGTCGGTACATCCGGTTCTGCGCAACAGCTGCAGCCCAAAGAAGTATATGGGATTTACCGGATGGCCTATGACCGGCTATCGTTTGTAACCGATAATAACGCGTGGTATGAAACCGTTCTTGGCCAGTCTTCGTCGTCCAAATTAACCGGGGTACCCGCCAATCCAGTTCTCAGAGTCTATACCGATAGTCCTGATGGCTCAAAGAGCGTTTGGGTCGACCAACGAGACGGCAAGGGCGTGCTGCTTTCATATAACAAAGCATCCAAAGAGGACACGATTATTCAGAACCTTGGTGGCTTACGAGGCCCGGTTCGTTGGTTGAGTGACAAAGTACTGGTGTATAGAATTGCCGATGGGTCAGAGATTGCTGACTACGCTTTCAATATCGAAGGCGGTGAACCAAAGAAAATCCGTGACGTTACTTTGACAAACGGTGCGGGCGACTAGCAGATTTTTTTGCGTCTGCCATGTCGGGAGTAATCTCACAAATAGTAAGCTTGCCATCTGATTTTAATCGACCTCGAAACACGCGATTGCGAAGCCAATAAGGTTCGGTCGAGGCGTCAACTTGACGGACTTTTTGGACCAAGCCAGTCGCTTTCAACGACGAAGTAATAAGGTCGCGCTCCTTATCGGTATTTTCATGAATCATATGGGTCAACTGGGCGTTGTGTCGAATTATGCCAATGCCAATGTCTAGTGATGCGGCTCCAACCCAAAGAACCCGACCATCGAGTAAGTTTGATCGTTGAAAATTATCCCAAAACGATAAATGATCAAGATGCCGCGGGTCACCTGTATGGCTGGCAGCCCAGAAGCGAACATGGTGTCGATGCCGCGGGGAACCGCCCACCGGCATTTCAAAACCTATATCCTGGTTTCTGCCGAATAAATACAAATTGCTGAACGGCGCGTTGACGTAGGACTTATTCTGAATGAGTGCTACAAAAAGTTTTAAAATCGTCCGAGGTGTCCGCCGGTCGGCCACAAACCAACCGGCTTTGCCCATGGCGACTATTAACTCTTCTCTGGTGGCATAGACGCCGATATTAACTGGGTCACTGGCAAACCCATCGGGGGTTGTGCAGTAGTATGGCAGGTGTTTGGGAGGGGCTATGAGCCTAATAAAACGAATAACTGTGGGAATAAATATATAAGCAATCAAAATGTAGGTTGCAAAAATAGCCGCCGGTTCAAATGGCAGTAAATCGCTGACTTCAGGAAAAACGTTCTTGAGCGCCAGGTAGGTCACAATGACACCCGGCACCAGAACACTTACCCGCTTTAGTAGTCGGATGATGAAAGTTACCATAATTTCTCGCTATAAGCATACTCTGTAGCGCATCTTCTGAACAGTCGTGAACGCCAAGCCCTATAGAAGCTTATGGTAAAATGAGCTTAGAAGTAGTTAAAAAGGATATGACACCGTCATGAGAAAACGATTATCGCTCATCATATGCAGTATCTCTGTGCTTGCGACATTTGCTGCCGTGCCTGTAGTGGTTGCTGAAACCACAACCGAACAGAGTACTGACACGACGACCGCCACACAAAAAGAAGCTTTGCGCGAAAGGCTTGAAAAAAAGAAAGCCGAACTGAGTATAAAATTAGGCGAGGCCGAAAAGCAGCGCATCACCAGTCGTTGCTCCTCGGCACAGGGTAAAGTGAAGTCACTCAGCGAGAACGTGAGCGGCAGGGGTACGGTACGACAACAAGCCTACGCTAAATTAGTTGAAAAACTTGAAGCGCTTGTGCCAAAACTACAAGCTAAAGGTGTTGATACCGCAACGCTAGAGACGCAAATAAGCAGTCTAAAAGAAAAGATTGCTAAATTTGATGCCGACCTGAGTCTGTACCGTGATAGCATCACCGATCTAAAAGAAGTTGACTGCACGACTGACCCAGAAGCTTTCCAAGCAGCCCTACAGGCAGCCCGCACTTTACGTGATGCGCTTGTAGACGATGCGCTTGATATTCGAACCTATGTCAACAACACCATCAAAGAGACTATTAAATCAATTCGTCAGCAACTAAGCGCTCAAGAGTCGACGACCTCAGAGCCCACGACAGCACCTAATGCAACTAACCAAACTGAAGGGACAAACTAATCATGGAAGAGCCAAAGGCAACTGCAGATACAAATGGTGCATCCAGCACGACACAGCCAAGCATGAACGATGTCAAACCACCAGAACCAAAATCGGTTCCTGAAGTACCTGATGCGGTCAAAGAGACGATGACATCATCAAATGAATCCGAGCCAGCAGTAGTCCCAGCCATGAGTGAACCACCTGCCGAAGAACCAAGTTCCGAGTCTGTCGATTCGTCTGCAAAACCGTCCTCACCCGTACCAGAAATCACCGAATCTGTACCGGCTGCTGTCAAACCGGCCAGGAAGTCCAGTAGCACGAGGATCATGGTGGCAGTAATTATCGCGGTTGTGCTTATTGCCGCTGCAGTATACGTTTATATGACTTCGAACTCAGCTGACACTGCGAAGACGACCAAAACAGATACAGATACGACTCAAACTGCTCAAACACAGCCTGCTAGTGTGAGTGACGTCGATCAAGCAGCTACGGAGGTTGACGAGGCTTTAACAGCTGCCGATGCAGCCCAAGACGTGAGTTCAGAAGATCTGAGCGATACAGCCTTAGGTCTATAGCGAGCGTAAAGATTTTTTATAAAAATCTGCACATTTTTGTAACTCTAAAGCAAAGCTCGGGATAAAGTCTTGTGGCCGGTCTTTCGCCTCTGCTTCCAGCTCGTCAATTGGGAAAACTGCGACGCTCTCAACTTCATGATTATGTGCGGTATCAGGCTCAGCTACACCAATATACAGGTGCGAATATCGGCAACGAGTCAAACTACCGGTCTCATCGGGGAACGAGTTCATGAACCGCTCGACAAAATGAAGCTGACACCGAATACCAATCTCTTCAAATAACTCGCGTTCAGCAGCCGCCAAAGCATCCTCACCGCTCGATAAGCCGCCACAGGCCGAGACATCCCAAAGTCCTGGATAATGTTTTTTTGTTTGAGCCCGTTTTTGAATAATGACTTTGTTGTCTGGGGTAAATACGAAAATTATGGCATTTGGCGTAGTGTAGTTCTTGTCTTCGGCCTCCTCGCGAGTACATTGACCAATTATCTGGCCGTTCTGATCATAATAGTCGACTAGTTCATCCATGATGGTTTAGTGCCTGTCCTCCGCGGTTTTGACGTGCTGTCTGGCCCATTCGTCCAAACTCCCGCCACCACCGGCGCTTATGAGTAACACGAGACTGCCGTTCTTGGCGGCCTGGGTAATATCGGCCCACAACGACTCATCCAGGACGGCCGCCTTGCCAGTAACCCCGGTACGTTCAATAAGCTGAGCAGGGGAAAGCAACTCTAGTTTTGGGTCTTCGCGGGCCAGGTAGCTTGGTACCCAAATCAGCTCACGAATGTTCGCGAACAAACCATCAAATTGGCCACGCTCTAGCATAAAGTGCTGACGGGTGTTATGCAGGCCTTCGTAAACTACCACAATGTTGTCACCGGCCACCTCATGCGCAGTTTGAAGGGCGCCACGGATCTTTTCCATGGTGTGAGCGTAGTCGGTATAGATGTTTTCGGCCAGCCTTTCAAAACGGCGAGACAGGCCAGGGAAGCGGTTCATGATCTCGACCAGCCTTAATTCATCATAATCGCTGAGCTGCTGAACGGCGCGAATAACTTGCCAGGCGTTCTGCCGGTTGACTAGCCCAATGAGCTTGAGCTGCGGCGCCACGTCATTTTCATGTAACAAAACTAGTTTTTGAGGCTTAGCGTCGAGACCATCTTCATCCCAAGCAACCGACACCTGACAGCTATGTATAAACTGCACAAAGGCAGCGGTGTAGTCCTCTTGAGTAGGGTAGACGTCCTGATGATCGTAACTAACGCCGGTAATAACGCCCATATATGGGGTAAAGCTCAAGAAATTTCGATCATACTCGTCGGCTTCATAAACAAAATATTCAGCTGCAGGGTTAAACTCGCCCATTTCACCAAAAGGAAGCTTGGCGCCGACGGAGTAGCTTAAACTCAGCCCAAGCTCTTTGAGCAGCCAAATCATCATCGCTGTGGTAGTAGATTTGCCATGTGTCCCGGCTATGGCAATAAGCTTTTGTCCAGTTTGTTCTAGCAGCTCATTTAAGAATTCATCGCGCTTGGTCGCCTTTATGCCTAATTCCTTGGCTTTGAGCAGTTCTGGGTGCTGTGGGTTTTCTTTTGGCAGGGCTGACGAATACACTAGCCAGTCGATCGGCTGCTTACGATGGGCCTCGGCAAGTTCTTCACCAGTCTGACCTATAGCAATGGTAATGCCAGCCTTTTTGTATAGGTACTCAGTATAGCTGCTGGATTGTTTGTCGGAGCCTGACACATCGAAGCCGGCTTGCTTGGCAATAAGTGCTAACGGCCCGGTTCCGGCGCCAATCCCGGCAAAATAAACATGCATAGAATATAGTGTACCGGTTTTTTTGAACAAACTGAAAAGATGGCTGCTGGCTGGCAAGTTGCTCTATAATCATAATCAAGATGCAGCTGCTAACCACAAAAGAGGCAGGATACTACGAGCGACGGCTAAACAAAATTAATCCGTGGTATTTTTTGGCTGCAGCCGCCTGCTCAGCAGGGGTGTCTGTGTATGCCCTACGCCAAAATAACCTGACCATGCTCCGCCTGAAGGAGCAAGTAGCTATCGTCGATCAGCAAAACGGTGATATCGAGGGCGCGCTGCGTGACCTGCGCGAACACGTTTACGGCCATATGAACACAAACATATCGAGTGGGGCTAACCCCATAAAGCCGCCAATTCAGCTCAAATATGAGTACGAGCGGCTGGTGGCGTCCGAAAAAGAACGCGTCAGTACCGAAACCGCCAAAATTTACACCGAGGGGCAAGCAGTCTGCGAGGCACAGTATCCAAATAGTTTTTCTGGTGGCCCACGGGTTCCTTGTGTCGAGTCTTATGTCGGTAGCCGAAAAGTGACAGAGAAACCGATACCAGACAGTCTATACAAGTTTGACTTTGTTTCACCAGCCTGGACGCCAGACGTCGCTGGTATAAGCATGGTGCTTTCCGCCATTCTGTTATCACTGTTTGTGCTGCGCTTTGGCGCAGAGCGTTGGCTGAAGTCACAACTGTAGTCCCTAATCATAAATCAAAAGTACTAGGCCCGAAATATAAAGAAACCCCGTGGTTGCCCTGGGGGTTTCTTTAGGTCTAACAGTAACGGTTTAGTTGCCGCTGTTGTTGCTGGTGCTTGGTGTCGTGCTGGTCTGACACTTTTGACCATCTGGGTTCTGCTTCTGGTACTCAGCCACAGCCTTTGCGACTTGGCCATCTTCTTTAAGATTTTCCCAGAAGATAACTTGCTCACGATTGATCAACATCTCGTCCTGTGGGCCATGAAGCTCACAACCGAGTTTGACGAGTGATACATCATTCTGTGTTGATTGGTTGCTCGTGTTTTGGTCAGGCTGAACGGTTTGGTTAACCCGCAAGTAGTAAATATCTTGCAGGCGCAGGTATGAGTTGTTCAATGATGTGATTTGGCCAAAATATACCTGGCCACCGTTCAAAAAGACCGCTTGATATTTGCCTGTAGTAACGTATTTGGACTCGCCGGTTTCGTTTTTTGATGTCGCCATCATTAAGACGGAACCTGCAAGCACGACGGCTACCGAAACCAAAAGGGCAAATGAAACCCACTTTAGCCACTTTGGCCCATCGTTCTTCTTAGATCTATTGTTGACAGCAGCTGGGGCTGGGCTTGCTGCCTGGCCTTGATGTGCTGTACGTTGCGGAAACTCCATGTTATTCCACCTCTTCCCTCTTTAGAATTTTGTAGTTACGCGTGTAAGTGTACCGCATAAGCGCAATGGTCTGCAACTGGTTTTGAACAAGATTATAGGTTGTTTGTCTGCTGTATCATCTTGAAAATTCACAGAGATACGGGGTTACATCAATATTAACAGGGGTAATACTGTAGAAAAAGAAGATAATAGTATGATTTACTGGGGCGAACAGGGTTGACAAGCCAAAACCCTCCAGAGTATGTTAGGGATACTACTAACTATAAGAGAGGGAGAATTGTAGCAATGGCCTACAAGCACACTAATTCAAAAGGGGTGACTTACTACCTTAATTCTAAAGTTGTAACACTTCGTGGTGGCAAACAGCAGACTATCTATTACTTCAGCAAGGACGAGCGTCCTGAAGGTTGTGAGCTGCCAGCTGGTTTTTCAGTAAACGAAAACCCACGCAATGGTTTCTTGACCGTTAAGCGCGGTTAATTTAGAAGCAAAAGTACACCAAATCCGCCCGTAAGCCGAGTCTCTTCCATGAGCTCGCCGGGCGGTTTTGTATGTATTGGAATCCTATGTTAAAAGTGGTCATCACCCTGTAGTTTATGGGCTAAGGTTGCGATAATTAGGTATAATAGAGTGTAAGATATGAGCGAAAATATATTAGAGGTGACTGGTCTGACCAAGCGCTATGGTGACAAAACGGCCGTAAAGGGCATTACTTTTAGCGTAAAAAAGGGTGAAATCTTTGGTATTTTGGGTCCAAACGGGGCCGGGAAGACCACGACGCTCGAAATGATTGAAGCTATGCGTCCCATTGACGGCGGTGAAGCTATCCTAAACGGTGTTGATGTCGCGAAGCATCCTGAAAAAATTAGGCGTTTTATTGGTGTTCAGCCACAATCACCAGCGTTTCAAGACAAAACAAAATTATCAGAACTCCTCGTGATGTTTGCCGCTGCTTATGGTGAGAAAGTTAATGCCAAGAAATTCTTAGAAGAGGTTCAGCTACTCGACAAAGCCAATAGCTATATTGAACAGCTGTCCGGTGGCCAAAAGCAACGGTTTAGTATTGCTGCGGCCCTCGTCCATAGCCCCAAAGTGTTTTTTATGGATGAGCCGACTACTGGCCTTGATCCGCAGGCGAGGCGTAATCTATGGGATCTGGTGCAGGAGATTCGCCAAAAGGGTATCACTGTTATCTTGACGACGCATTATATGGAAGAGGCCGAGTTGTTATGCGATCGGGTGGCCATTATGGATAAAGGCAAGATTATTGCTATTGATTCGCCTAAAAACCTGGTCAAGCAGCTGCTCGGACGTGGCTTTAAGAAGCAACAGCACGTTGAGCAGGCCAATCTTGAAGATGTATTTATTGATTTAACTGGAAAGCAGTTGAGGGAGTAGGTGATGAGTAAGAAGGCCTGGTTTACCGTAATAACCTTTGCTCGACTGAATACCAGACGGTTTTTTAGGGACAAGCTCGCACTATTCTTTACGGTCATTTTTCCACTCATCTTTTTGCTTATTTTTGGTGCAATGAGCCGCGGCGGCGATCTGTCATTCAAGATCGCGCTTATTAATCAATCTGATACCGAATTTGCTAGACAATACGTCGAAAACGCCAAAGGTGACAAACTCTTTAAAATAAACGATGACGTCACCACGCTTGAGCAGGCGCAAGAGAAAATGAAGCGCAGTGAGATTGACGCAACTATTGTGCTGCCAAAAGAATTCGGACAAGTAAACGACAAGCAGCCAACCGGCCAGGCCAAAGTGATCTACACCGCCAATAACGAACAATCAGCACAAACACTACTTTCGGTTCTGGAGGCCCAATTTAAAGAGATTAACAATCAGCTGGTCCCCACCGCTGAACCGTTTACGGTGGCCGGTGAGCGTTCTAACGAAAGAAGCCTGTCGCGCTTTGACTACACATTTGCCGGGTTACTTGGCTTCTCTATCATTGGCTTAGGTATATTTGGCCCGGTTAACGTCTTTCCAGAGCTCAAGAAGCAGGGGATTTTGCGGCGCCTACACACTACGCCGCTCAAGGTCTGGCAGTATTTTGTATCAAATGTGATCGCCCAAGCGGTGGTGGGGCTCATAACGCTCAGCGTGTCGTTTATCGTGGCTATTTTGATCTTTGATCTTAAGGTTGTCGGCAGCTACTTAGATCTGGCAGCCTTCATTGTGCTGAGTATCATATCGATTTACGGCATTGGTCTAGCTATAGGTGGCTGGGCTAAGAACGAGCGCCAAGCGGCGCCGCTGTCTAATATTGTTGTGTTTCCAATGATGTTCCTTTCGGGCACCTTTTTCCCGCGATACGCCATGCCCCAGTGGCTGCAGGGTATCTCAGACTACCTGCCGCTCACTCCAGTGATTGACGGCATTCGACTAATTGCCACAGAAGGCAAAGGCCTGACAGATGTCACCTCACAGCTTGGCTTAATTGCTATCTGGACCGTCATCATTTACATTATCGCCTTCCGCACCTTCCGTTGGGAGTAAGACACACTAACTGCCGCACCAACCGGGTCGAGATCTAACACTTATGCCGGCCAGTTTCGCGCTTACCCCCGCTTCTGATGTAGAACTATAGATGACACTTAGGGTTGGGCTGGCATGTGTATGTCGTAAATACGCTTGCGTATCTTACGACATACACATGCCAGCGCGCGCATCAGTAGCAATCCAACGAGCGCGAAACAACACTAAACGTAAGTGGGGTGGACAAATAAGCATAAGTGTGGTATAATCCGTACTGTTATGGCATCCAAATCTCGTCCCAGTCCCGGTTTCGGCCAAAAATCCATATTTGACACTGGTGAAATAGACCCGACACCCTTTGAAGCTCAGCCAGATTCTCGCTACGCGTACCCGCCTGGAACCATCTATGAAGTTTCCGGTAGGGGTAAAGGGCGTCTTAGTGATCATAGTGGGCCAATTCCGCGACCACAGATTTTAGCAGGAATGTCTGATGATGACATTAGGGTTCAGCACGCAATAAATACTGAAGGTGCGGCGATGGTGGCGGAGATAATGGGAAATTCACAGACTGTAATGCCTGCAGTTCATCCAGAATATATTGATCCAGAATCAGGTCATGCCATACTCGGGGCTGCAAAGGAGTATACGGATCCGCATGGTTTAGCCATTAATCCTGCTGTAGCCGCAGCCCCTGAGGAACCAACATGGGCTCAGGCGTTTGTCGCGGAGCTTAAGGCCAGCATGCAGCATCCCCATTCAACACGACGTCGTTGGTAAGTCGGGCTGACTGGCAAGTGAGGATTGTAAAACGAACCTTCATAAGGGATAGTAACTGCAGCATTTAGTATGACCCACCAACAACCTTTATTTATTTTGGCACCGATGGACGAAGTGACGGACACGGTTTTCCGGCAAATTATTGCTAGTACAGCCAAGCCGGATCTGTTTTTTACGGAATTTGTAAATGTTGATGGTCTGAATAGTCCGGGCAGGGAAAAGCTGCTGCCAAAACTCCGGTTTACGGCCAGCGAACAACCGCTTATTGCCCAGGTTTGGGGCAAAAAACCAGAGAATTTTTATCTATTTTGTCAGCAAGTCGCTGATGGCTCGCTCGCCAAGGAACTAGGGCTACCAGCGGGCGTGAACTTTGCCGGGGTAGACCTCAATATGGGGTGCCCAGCCAAATCTGAAGTGCAAAACGGCACCTGCGCGGCGCTCATTAAGCCAGAAAACAGGGAACTGGCACTCGCCATAATCCGAGCCAGTAGGGAAGGCCTGGCAGCTTCCCCGACTCCCCTGCCCCTCAGCGTCAAGACAAGGCTGGGCTTTTCAGACGTAGATTTTACCTGGCACAAGGCCCTACTTTCAGAAAAGCTTAACATGTTAACCATTCATGGCAGAACGCGGAAGCAAATGAGCAAAGTCCCAGCCGACTGGAGTCTGATAGGTGAAGTAGTCAAGCTGCGCGACAGCCTTTCCCCTGCCACCAAAATAGTCGGTAACGGTGATGTAATGAGCAAAGATCAGGGCAGACAGCTCGCCGAGCAATATGGACTAGACGGTATTATGATTGGTCGTGGCATCTTCTCTGACCCGTTTGTGTTTGCCGACGCTTCACCTTGGGAAGCAATGACGCGCCAGGAGCGCATCGCGCTGTACACAAGGCACGTACAGCTATACCAACAGACATGGGGTGATAGCTATCGCCCGGTCCGGGTACTCAATAAGTTTTGCAAAGTGTACATTAATGGTTTTGACGGGGCCAAGGAGTTACGTGAGCAGCTGATGGCTGCTACCTCAACCGCACAGCTACTATCCTTACTGGATCAAACCAAACAAAGCGCCTAGACAAACGTGTCATAATAGAGGTATCAGTCGTAGCTTGATATCCATGCAAACAAACAGAAACTACTACCAGCAAAAATCATCCAAAAAACGATGGTTTATTATTGCATTTATTGTCCTGTTGTTCGTGGCGATAATTATTTTCGTCGTGTGGTTGTTTTCTCGATACACTCGCTCGGATCCGCCAAGTATAACCAGCGTAAAAGGAGCGAGCACCCAGATTGAAGTTAAAAAGAACACCGTCATTGAGACCGAGATGATTCCTTTTGGCGTGAAGACCGTAGATGATGCGACGAAGTATGTTGGCTCATCAACTGTTATCACGCCCGGGGCTTACGGCGTTCGCACTATGACATACGAAGTAACCCCCGGCGCAGCCCCAGGCCAAGAAAAAAAGCTCATCAGCGATGAAGTAACCACCGCCCCAGTCGATAAAGTAGTCTCGATAGGCACAAAAAAATCCGGTGACCCGGAGTAAATTACATTTTAGGCAGAGGGGCAGGCTTTGGCGAGAAGCCTGTCTAAATGAGCCACATTACCTTCTTTGTGGGTTTGAGTAGTAACTTATGGAACCTGGTATACAAACTACTGAAGGGTTGGCATAAGGTGCTATCCGCTACTGAACTACCAATGTTGATATTCACTACTAATGTTGCGTAAAATCAAGCTCTATCAGCGAGCTTTAATCAGTTTAAACACCGCGAAGTGTGGGTATTGAACTTTTTCTTCATGGTTGGTTGCTGGCTTTGGCTCTAGTAGTTTGGTAATAGCTAGCCCTGCTTTCGTAAATGCATCGACATAATCTTCAAACAGCCGGTAGTAGTTAAACCGTTTGATGCCTTGCCATGTTTCGTACTGCTTGCCTCTTAAAAAGTAATCTTTCTTGCTGTTGTACCTCATCATTTTAATTACGGGATGAGGGACAGCGATGATTATTTGTCCATTGTCTTTTAGGACACGCTTAAATCCCGCAAGAACTTCAACAATGTCCTGTACATACATTATGGCAAGAATTGAAATAACATTGTCGAATTGCTCATCATCAAACGTTAGATTTTGAATATTCATGACTTGATGTATTGTGTTCTTGAGCCCGAGGGCTAGTGCCTTTTCGATATTCTTGGTACCAACATCAATGCCAGTGACTATTGCACCTAGGGAAGAGGCCTTTACGCACTCTTGGCCGTCACCACATCCTGCGAAAAGGACTGTGCTGCCACTACTAATACTCGCCAGATTATATACGATGTCACGTAAGCCTTGGACGGCAGGATTTGCTGATTGCTTCTTTGCCCATTCGTCCGACTGCTCGTCATACAGTTTTTGCGCTTCGTCACCATCGTTGTTCATACAGTAATGATAACAAAAAAGCACTTCTCTAAAAGTGCTTATGTGTGGTGGGGGTGGTTGGGTTCGAACCAACGACCAAAGGATTATGAGTCCTCTGCTCTAACCACTGAGCTACACCCCCAAGGCAGCGAACGGAACGGTGATTAACAGATGAAAGTATATCAGAATTACTAGATGAGATATATAATTACACTGTAGAATGCTCAATCAAATAAAAACCTATAAACAACGATACCTAGGCAGTCAGCTCAGCGACATACGCAATCTGGCTCTGATTGCCTTTGGCATAATTGTTATTCTGGTCAGCTGGAGTGGTGTTAAGGCCATTCAACGAAATTACGAACTGCAAAAACAAATAGCCAAATTAGAGCAGGAAACTGCAGTGCAGCGTCTGGAGAACGATAACCAGACACTGCGCAACCAATATTTAGAAACCAATCAATACCTGGAATTAGCCGCTAGGGGCCAATTTGGGCTGGCCGCACCTGGAGAGAATGTCGTGATTGTGCCAAAAGCTGTGGCTTTAGCTAAAGTAGCGGACGTGAAGATCGATACCGGTTTATCGGCCGAGCAGGTAACCGACACTAAGCCAGCCTACCAGCGGAACATCGAGGCCTGGTTAGACTTCTTTTTGGGGCGTGCGGATCAGCCACAGCGATAAAAGGCCGGCTGCGAACGTCATAACAAAACAGAGCACGATGGTTGATTGGTAAAGTTTTGAGCTGTCAAACAAACCAAGTACTGCAACCGTTACTAAGCCGGCAACCCGTGACACAGCATTATTAATGCCAGATGCGATGCCGGAATCTTCATCGGCCACTGCACCCATCACTGTAATTGTTAAGGGCGATACCGTGACTGCTAAGCCTGTCGCGAAGAGTAGTACGCCGGGCAATACGCTGGTTAGGTAACCAGCTCCTGACTCTAAGCCGTAGAGGTATAAGATGCCAATACTTGCAATGATTGGCCCGGCTGTCATGAATCGTCTGGGCCCGTATTGCCCGGCCAGCCGGCCAGCTCTGGCGGACAGTAGCAGTAACATGGCGGTTATGGGGATAAGGCTGAGTCCAGCTTTGGTGCCGGAATAGCCCAGGACTGTTTGAAGGTGTATGACGAGCGCAAATAAAAAGGCGCTCAGGGCTCCATACATGGTAAAAGTCATAAGGTTGGCGCCGCTAAAATTCCGCGAACCAAAAAGCTGCAATTTGACCATCGGATCGGCCGTCTGGCGCTCTCGCCAAAGAAAAGCCAAGATTGCCAGTACGCCAATACCAATACTCAGTAGCGCCACTCCGTCCCATTGGCGATTCGGCCCCTCTATCAAGCCGTAGGTAAGGCCGGCCAAGCTGATGGCCGCAAAACCGGCGCCCGGTACGTCTATACGCCGAGCCTTCGCTGAACTGCGAGATTCCTTCATGCCCAGCACGGCTAGTATGCAGCAAACAATAACGAGCGGCACATTGATGATAAATATCCAGCGCCATGACATGGTGTCGACAATGTAGCCACCAAGTGTTGGCCCGATTGCTGCTGACAATGCTGACCATGCCGTCCAGGTTCCAATCGCGCCGGCGCGGGCAGATTTTTCAAAATTGGCGGTAATGTTTGCCAGCCCGCCGGGAACAAGTAGTGCGCCGAATACCCCCTGAAGTGCCCGGGCAGCAACTAAAAATGACGTACTTGGCGCCAGCCCGCACAATAATGAAGATAGCCCAAACCCAACCAGCCCAATCACATACATTTTTTTGCGGCCAAAAATATCACCTAGTGAACCGCCAAGCAGCAAGAGGGCGGATAGCGTCAGCAAGTAGCCGTTTACTATCCATTGAAGGCCGCTAAATCCCGCTCCCAGATCACTTGAGATGTGCGGAAGGGCAATATTTACAACTGTCCCGTCCAAAATCACAATCCCGCTTCCAAGAATGGTCGCTGCCAGCGTCAATCTTTGTTTTGTTGTCATTGGATTACTAACTCGACACCGTGTTTATTTACCATGCGATGATTATACCGTCATAGGCCAAACTGCCCTATGAAATAGATGTTAAAATACAAGACATGAACCGAAAAATACTGATCGGATTAGCAGCCTTTATTGCAACAGTTGCGGGCGGCATGTTTTATTTATCGCAATCTGAAACTGGTGGTCTTGATTCGATGGCCAGCACCTCTGCCTCACCCTCGCCAACTCCGACGCCACCTGGGGCCACCCCAGCACCCGAAACCAGCGAGTCCACGCCAAGCGGCTCGTACGTAAACTACACTGACGATGTCATTGCCCAAACCAGTGGTACCAAGATTTTGTTTTTCCATGCGCCTTGGTGTCCGCAGTGCCGAGCTTTAGAAGCTGATATACAAGCAAAGGGCGTTCCGAGCGGCGTCACCATTATTAAAGTCGACTATGACAGCAATCAGAGCTTGCGGCAGAAGTATGGCGTTACCATCCAGACGTCATTGGTTAAAATAGATGACCAGGCAAATTTGGTTGAAAAGTATGTTGCGTATAACGATCCGAGTGTCGCCAGCATAATCGAAAATCTATTGTAATGGCCCTCTTAGTACTGTCGTTTATTGCCGGTGTGCTGACGGTTGCCGCGCCGTGTATTTTGCCGCTGTTGCCGGTTATTGTTGGTGGCTCACTTTTGAATAGATCACAAGAAGCTCCCGAAAAGCGTTGGGTAAGGCCGGTGATTATTGCTGGTAGCCTGGCGGTTTCGGTTATGGTTTTTACGCTATTATTAAAGGCAACCACCTCGCTACTCGGCGTGCCGCAATCGGCTTGGCAAATACTGTCGGGTATTATCGTGACTGGCCTGGGGCTGTACTACCTTTGGCCAAAAATCTGGGAAACGGTCTCGTTTAAGGGCGGCCTTATGATCAAAAGTAATGCTGTGTTGGCTAGAGCCAACCGTGTTAATGGCTGGGCGGGCCCGGCGCTCATTGGTGCATCACTAGGGCCGGTATTCAATAGCTGTAGCCCGACGTACGCGCTGATTGTGGCGACAATTTTGCCAGTGTCATTTGCCTCCGGGCTCCTGTATCTTATGGCCTACGCGGTTGGCATGAGCCTGACTTTATTAACGGTCGCATATGCTGGACAGGCAGCGACTGCCAAGTTACGATTTGCGGCTAACCCGGTTGGCTGGTTTAGGCGCAGTATCGGACTCATCTTTATTATTGTGGGCCTATCGGTCATCTTTGGATTAGACAAACAATTTCAGACGTATGTACTAGAGCGCGGTTGGTACGACCCAGTAAGCTCTATTGAGCGTCGCTTGGCAAAGTAGACATTTAGAAAAGAAGTAGTTTAATGCTCGCTGCAGTGATGACGCCAATCAAGACTATTTTTACCCAAGCAGTCCCCTTTTTTAAGGCTATTTTTGCGCCAATAGAGCCACCGATAGCCGCCCCGATTAACAACGGGATACCAATCGAAAAATCGACCGCTCCTTGGTTAATATAGGTGACGAGTGCGACGAGTGTTCCGGCGAGCCACATTACTGTTCCGGTGGCCGTCGCCTGCGTGACGTTTGTGCCAAAAAAGTACATGAGCGCGTATATCAAAAAAATGCCGCCGCCGGCACCAATCATGGTGCCATAAATCATAATGACAAATAACACGAATAGCCCGTGCAATTTTTTGCTGCGACTTTTTTGTCGGCTGACCAGCCCGAGCTTTTTGTCGTGGAGGAGTGTCGGAACGAGCAACAGTAAGATCAAACCGATCAACGGCTCCAAGGCCTGCTCATCGATCTTAAACAAAAGCTTCGGGCCAATCAGACCAGCCGCCAATGAAACAATAATCAGGTAAGGTGTATAACGCCAGATTATTTTATGCTTTTTGTAGTAACGATATGAAGATGTTAGGCCGCTGCTCAAAGCACTGAGCCTGGTCGTGGCAATCGCTGTGACTGGTGAGGAGCCCAGCAATATCAAGCCGGGCACCGAAATCAATCCGCCGCCGGTTGAAATAGCACTGACCATACCAGATGCCAGCCCCAGTAAAAATACAGCCACTATTTCCATGAAGCTTATGATAGCAGTTTACGGGGCAATAAACTGGACTTCGTTGGAATAATCGACGCACGTGCCATCATCGTATTTGCAGACTCGGTCAAAGTTAAGTGTTAGCTAATGTTACTTCTGTAGTATCAGCGGCCTTCAGCCTGTTCTGGCGTTAGTGTTGTTTGGTTCATGCAGCCTGCAGGCTTCTGCGCGTCTGCGTTGTAGAGTTCGAGTCCGGTTTCTGTTTCCCAATCGCTCATCATTTTTGCTAGCTCATTTAGCAAAGTGCTATCACCGGATTCAATGAGCGTGGCGGGGCATATATGAGTTGTTTTGCCATTTTCATCTTTGTTGACCTGGATTTCAAAGCGTATCAGGCCATTATTCTGCGTGGCCGGTTCGCCGAGCACATCGCCGGCCTTGACCGTGGCACCTTGGGCAACGGTGACATTGACCAAATGATCATAACCAATCGTCCACTTGGAATTTTCTTTGGGCTGCAGAAAAACTTCGTAGTCTTTTGATTCCGGCTGCTCTTTGACAAACCCTATGACACCGTCAATGGCGGCTACCACCTTTGCGCCAGCTTTCAATGAGGCAAACTCAAAATTAGGATTAAGACGGCCGCCGCTTAAGGATTCGCCAAAAGCATAAAAGCCTTTCAGCCCTTTTGACTCATATTCACGGAGGGCTTGAGTGGTGATATCAACACTGGCTAGTGACGCAAGGCCAAAATTCTGGAGTACAACGTCAGCTTCCGGTGCCGTTGATTGTTCAGATTTTCCGGTAGTTTGCTGAGTGGTTGGCTGTTTGTCTTCGGCCGACATCACCCGCCAGCCGACAATACCGATGACAGCTAGTACCACCACACCCAGTAGCAGCGCAAGGTGCAAGGAGCCTGTTTCTTGATGGTGCCCACGTTTCATACGTGTAACTATAAGCACTTACCGCCCACTGCTCAATAGTAACTTTCAGTATATTCTCAGAAATTTTCGTACAATAGGGGTAGTTATGAGAATCCTGGTTGTCGAAGACGAGCACAAGATTGCCAATGCGATTAAGCGTGGCCTGGAGCAGCATGCCTATGCTGTCGATGCGGTGTATGACGGCGATGAAGGTTTGGCGATGGCTACGACCGAACCATATGACCTGATTATTCTCGATCGAATGCTGCCAGGCAAAGTTGACGGCCTGGGGATTCTAAAGGAGCTGCGGACAGCGAAGATCCATACACCAGTACTACTCTTAACGGCCAAAGACCGCGTCCTAGACCGGACAGAAGGTCTAAACGCCGGAGCAGATGATTATCTGGGCAAGCCATTTGCCTTTATTGAACTATTAGCCAGGGTCCGGGCTTTGCTTCGCCGAACGAATACGAAGACTGCCGTAACAGTTCTTGCCTATGAAGACCTTGAGCTCGATCCGCAAGCGATGACAGCCGCACGGGCAGGTAAGGATATCCGTTTAACAGCCAAAGAGTTTGCATTGTTAGAGTATTTCATGCGACATGCCGAGCAAGTGCTCACCAAAGAAACCTTAATGCAGCACGTTTGGAATTACGATGCCGATATTTTACCCAACACTATTGAGGTATACGTGGGGTATTTACGCAACAAAGTTGATAAACCATTTACCGGACCCAATCTCATCCACAATCGTCGTGGTTTTGGGTATTATTTAGGAAAAGAATGAACATAGTATTCCATAAAGAATCACTTAAACTGGCTGGTTTGTATCTGGCGATTGTCATGTCAATCAGCTTGTTCTTTAGCGGCATTGTCTACCAGCTGTCAGCACAAGAATTTAAGCGTGGCTTACTGCGGCCAGTGCAAGGCTATGAGCTGCAGCTTAATGATGGCATTATTGGAAACTGGCGCGAGCAATTAATGGCCGAGCGGCAAGTGCAATATGATGCGGCTACCCATCGGATCATTCAAAGATTACTAATACTTAACTTGTTAATCTTTATTGGCGGCGGTTTGCTTTGTTATTATTTGGCGGAGCGTACGCTGCGTCCCATTGAAGAAGCGCAGGAAACGCTTGAACGATTCACTGCTGACGCTAGTCATGAATTGCGAACACCGCTAACGGTCATGAAAAGTGAGAATGAAGTGACGCTGATGGATCCAAAATTGACCATTGGTAAAGCCAAGGAACAGATCAAAAGCAACATTGAAGAATTGGAAAAGCTGAGTGCATTGTCCGAAGGCTTACTCAAAATCGCTCGTTCAGGTTCGGATAACTTGGATATAAAAGCTGTTGATCCGGCGCAAGTTATGGCGATGGCACAAGATAGGGTATTGCCCTTGGCCGAGCAAAAGAAAGTTCTCATTAAAACTTCTGTGACAGGTTCACCAATGATCGCCGGCGACGAGGCCAGTCTGATTGAAGCACTGGTCATATTGCTCGATAACGCTATTAAATACAGCCCGCCTAGTAGCGAGATAACCGTCAGTGCTTTGCGACGCTCAAAAGAGGTAGTTGTAAGAGTGAGTGATGCAGGCATTGGCATACAAGCTGAAGATTTGCCGCATATTTTTGACCGCTTCTACCGCGCAGACGCCGCACGGAGCAAGCAAGACGCCGGTGGCTATGGCCTAGGCCTGGCTATCGCCAAAATGATCGTTGAAAAACACCATGGTTCGATTACTGTTGTTAGTAAACCAGGTAAAGGTGCTGTTTTTAGTATTACCCTTCCGGGCATTAATCAGAAATAGCTGCACCGACACGCATGTCGGCTTTTCTCGGACTCTTCAGCTACGCACGCCATACAGATTAGGGCAGTTACTAGCTAATAGTAGCTAACAATGCTCGGGCTGTTTCCCAATTGGATCTATCTTTGGAATCGTGGCCGGCAGCAGTCCATAATAGGGTAGCGTTTGGTGCTTGCTGGGACAATCGATAGGCGTTGATGGGTGGACAGACCATGTCGTAGCGACCCTGGACGATATAGATTGGCATTGTCAGCTTATTGGCATTATCCAGAATATGATTGTCGGGCATGAAACAGCCATTTGCTAGGTAGTGACTTTCAATGATGTTTGGAAGTGGATCAAACTTTAGACTATCCACATCTGTTACTCGATCGTCAAGCCGCAGAACTGACAGCTCCAACTGGCTGTGAGCCATGGCCGATTCTTGGGCCGCAGTTACATCGTCACCAAACATGCGCTTGAAATGGTATTCACTTGGATTGTCTTGGTAGGATCTTGGTACAGTCGCAACGTATTGATCCCAGACCTCAGGGAAAAAGATTGCAAAGCGACCCTTTTCCATATGGTCAATTTCGGACTGGCTGCCGGTAAACACTCCGCCAATAATCATCTGTGTTACCCGCGTAGGATGTTTCAGAGCAAATGCGAGTGCGAGGCACGCTCCCCAGGAGCGACCAAATAAAACAAAAGTCTTGACGCCATATTCGTCAGCAATTGTCGCTAGGTCATTGATCAAATCATTGGTCGTGTTGTTCTTGATAGAACCATATGGTGTACTTTTGCCACAGCCGCGTTGATCAAAAAAGATGACGCGGTGTTTCTGCGGATCGAAAATAGTCTTGCTGCTATCGCTGCAACCAGACCCAGGTCCACCATGTAGGAATATGAATGTCTGCTTGGCATTGGGATTGCCCCATGCTTGAGTGTATAGTTCGTGTCCATCACCGACGGCAACGGTTCGTTCTTCAATGGTATATTGGTCAGGTTTCATAGTGCTAGCTCCTTTTCGGCTTGTGTTATGTATTGTACGCAGGCATTAGCCAATATGGCTAGCGTATCAATCGCATGACTATCAAATGACACCAAGGCGTCTTGAATCAGCGGCAGCTCGGTGCAGCCAAGAATTGCCACGCAGTCACTATTTGAATCTAGAAACGCGTGTACTTGTTTAGCAACAAGTCTTGCCCGGGTTAGCTCGCCCCGCTTAACCAGGCGAATTATCTCCATAACTTGCCGCTGCAAGTGTGGTTTTGGCAATAGACAATCAATGTCGTTATCGGCGCAGAGTTGCTGGTAGACATTGGCGCGCACAGTACCGATTGTTGCCAGCAGCACAACCTTTTTAATATTGTTTTGAACAAGATCACTGATGACAAGTTCTGGTAAGTTGAGGATGTTAGTCGTCGGTTCAGGGGCAAGTCGGCCCATTATTGCGGGCGCGCAGGCCGTATTGCACGGCACGCAAATAACTTGCGCGCCAGCTTGTTCGAGTGTTTGCAGGTTTGCTTGCATACGCGGTAACGGATCTGGTCCGATGCCAAGTAAGAAATCGCTCCGATCGGGAATGCCGCCATCGTTCAAGCTAATGATTACCGGCAACTCCTGGTCGCTGCCCGGCAGTCTATCCAAGAGCAGCTGCTCGAACTGCACGGTGGCCCTAGGGCCCATACCACCTAAGATTCCAATTGTCGGTCTCATGGCGAATTACTCCGCGCACGACTAATCTGCCTATCCAAAATATTCAGTTGCGTCATAGTAAGTTGAAGATTGACATCAGGCACATATAACCCGCCTTCAGCTAGAACATCGTACTGAGTAACGTAGCCAGTACTGCCCTGTGCAGGCATTAGTTCTGGCAAATTATCCCTGGCGATTGCCAACTGCGCCTCGACAGCTGCTTCAGTCGCCTTAAATCCAGCAAGTGTTTGGGTCCGAGCTTCGGGATCTTGACTTGCGGGGCTAGAAAAAAATTCACGTCGTCGATCATGCGTTTCTGCAAGCATGGCCGTCTGTTCTTCTGCAGCCGCAAGTAACTGGTCGAGCACTGGCTGTTGTGCAGTCGTAGTTGCGAATTTTGCATGTGCACTTGGAACGAGCTGCACATCTAACTGCGGGGGCAGCCGACTCCCAAACGATGTTTCTGAGCGTATAGATGCGTAGAGAGCGTCAAGAGTATCAGTTAAGGTGCCGATGTAGCGCACCATGTCTGGGCCCGACAAATGGAAAATTGTCTCACGCTCAGTATCCAACGCCTCTATCACAAAGTTAATCGCGATATCTACAGCATTAGGCACTAAGGCTGCGGCTTCCGGCGAGCGTGGATCATCGAGCAGCTGCAGCACCCGGCCGCTCTGGGCCAACGCTCTGGCTTCGCTCGCACGATTTTGGGCTATACCGTCCGAATTGACGACGCGACGAAACAACTCAGGCTGCCGTTCGAGGGCTAGCTGAATGATTTCTGCAGATATGGTCTCGTGTGTACGCAGGTATTCTGTATTACTAAACATTTTGGCGCCAGGGATCGCTGCTTCTACGGCGGCAATGTGAAGCTCATCGACGAACTGCACGGGTCTAGTGGCATCGTGTGTGACCGTTGTTTGTTGTGCTGCGGCACGGCTCACAATAACACCTAGTCCTGAAACTTGTTCGCTCTGGGATCTGTTCAGTACCAGTTCTGGAAAGTAGCTGGTGTCAACACCAGTGATAGTGTGATCAACTGCAAGTATAGGTATGCCGGCAGCAGCCAAAGTTAGATTGTAGGGACGTAGGTTGCCGACGTGTGCCGAACGTACGACACTGTAGCCTTCGGCCATGCGTGCAGAGAGGTCCGCGATGCTGACATCGGGATTAATATTTATTACAATTCTGGGTTCGATTTCTGACATGGGAATTTCCTTTCACAAAAAAACCGCCTGGGTGTATCCAGGCGGCCAAATGCTCTTTTGTAGTTACTTAGTGGTTAGGTCGTCAATTCATGACAATATGAGCAATGGCCGCGCTGATAGCGGGTAAACTTGTTCCAATGCTTATACTGACTTGATTGAACCATAAACGAGATTCTAACACGAAATTTTGTGAATGCAAATTTTTATTTTAGTTGCACGGTTTGATTTTCGGCGACTTCCAGGGCAATTGTGTCACCCTGGTCTAGGCTTTCCCAGGCTTCAGGTGAAAGTCTCAATGTTGTTCGCAGCACCTCACGAGGATTAGTTTCGTCATCGTAAAATGGATTCCTGACAGTGACCGACACTATGTACCAGGCTGTTTGCTCGATTCGCTGCAGCTCACTTATGCCACCAATGCACTGCGCATTAATCGCAGGTTGCCGTGGCTTATCTATCGTAATTTCTACTGGAGCAGGGCAACTCTGAATCGTCGTTGTAACCAGCTGCTGGTAATCGTAACGATCCTCGTAAACAGCTTCACAATGGCTATAATCGTCTGAGTTGCACCAGAAGTCATCCCGACATTCTAAATCATCACTTTCGTCATAATCCCAAGAAAGCCCCCCAAAGCCATATTCAATGTCATAGTCCCATTCGTCGTCTGCAGACTCGTCTTCGTACCAGCCATCATATGTATCTACTGACGGCTCTTCATATACATCTTCGGGCTGAACACTATTGTCAACTTCTTCACAGCCAGTAAAATCAGTGTAGTGTCGTTTGTTGCGAATTTGACCGCCCCAAGGCATCGAAGATTCGCCAGTGTGCTGCACCCAATCATCCTGCAAAATTTTGGAATCAATGCCATAAGCAAAGCCGACAACACGTCCTTCTTGCTCTTGGACTTCAGGACCGCAGGCTACAGTCGCCCCGGCAAGTAGCCCTGCTGCACCAACCAAACCAGCCAACCTTCTCATAGGTATATAATACAATAATCTACAAAATTAACAAGCTATACTTTGACGCGAACAAAGATCATTTCGTGTTCTTTGTCCGATGGATTATGAATTTTGTGCTTGGTGTTGGCCGGGAATACAATGACATCGCCAGGTTCATATGAATACGCACCATCGTCATCATGCACCTCGCCTTCGCCAGACAAAACCACCATAATCTCTTCAATATTGGTATGGTCGTGCCAATCAAAGGTTCTGCCGGCAGGCAAAAAGCCGTGCGTCATCATCTCAAAATGCATGCTCTTCAGATGCTCTGGCGAGGCGTACACTTTGCGCGCTCCGCTGCCACCATGCGCTTCTTCCTTTTCAATACTATTAGCGGGCCGTTTGATGATTTTCATAGCTCTAGAGATTTTCAATTACTTCAGGCAACTCCAAGCAGGAGCTTTCGCCATTGACTGCGCCTGACATGTGTCCGGCGGCGTGCTTGATGATGAGTTTGGCGCCCAATTCTTCTTCTAGGCGCGCACCATATTGTTCAGAAACAAAGGGATCATCGTCGGATTGTATGACTACAAATCCTTCTTTGGTTTTAGGCTTAATTTTTGCAAAATCTAAACGAGTTTCAAAGTAGTTTTCCAGTTCTTTGAATCCCAATTGGTCGGTAAAAGCAGCGACCAAAATCGCTTTACGTATCTGTTTGCCCTCTGGCAGCGATTCGAGGTAGCGCATGATGGTTACTGTGCCTATACTGTGGCCAATCAACAGCAACTCGTCATCGGGCTCGCCAATAATTTCTGCTAAATGCGGCAACCATGTTGCCAGCACCGGCGGATCTGGATCAGGCATGTTTGGCACTGTCACTTGATAGCCTAATTTCTCCAGCTCCGTTTTAACCCACGGGTACCAAGCATAGTTCGAATTTCCGCCCCAACAATGTACAATAATCGCTCGTTTCATTATTAACCCAATACTTTCAGGCTCATGCCGCCGTCAATGACGAGGATCTCGCCGCAAACCGCGTCATTTTTAGCCAAGAACACTGCACCGTCGGCAATTTCATCTGCTTCAATCCAGCGGTTGATGAGATGTGCTTCAGCTCTTTCTTTCATATAATTCTCACTCATCTCACCCCATTGAGGTGTATGCGTTTGACCAGGAGAAATTGTGTTTACCAGTATGTCCGGCGCTAATTCTTTCGCAAGTGTTTTCATGTACTGATCTAATGCGATCTTCATAGAAGAATATGCGACAGTAGTTGGCTTGGCATGACCAAGCGTTCCATGCACAGACGAAATGAAAATAATTTTGCCTTGCTTCATCATTTTACGGGAATGATTTGTAACTCGAATTTGCGCAAGAAAGTTTGTCGCAAATATTTTCTCAAACACAGATAGATTTTCTGGGTTGTCATCTTCATCAAAGATGCCGGCGTTGTTTATGAGCACATCAATCGACGAGAATGATTTACTGATCTCAGCAAACATTCGTTCGACTTCATCGCTCTTTGTAATGTCTGCTTGTAAAGCAATTGCCTTGACGCCCAGTTTCTCGGCTTCTGCCACCACTGTTTTAGCAGCAGCTTCGTCGCGAGCATAGTTAGCAATCACATTGGCGCCTTCTGTGGCAAAGGCAAGCACACAAGCTCGTCCTATGCCTTTTGATCCGCCAGTGACTAGTACGGTTTTGTTAGCAAGTTTCATTGCTGACCGCCGTTCCAGGCTAGTTCATGCTTTTGGCCGCTGTCACCGCCAAAACGTCCAAAGACGCACCAGTTTTTGACCGAGATTTTGTAGAATTTGTGGCCGTCTTCATGCGTCGCTTCTTCGACTGCTTCTGCCGGCGCTTGTACACGCATATTCAAAACTTTGTAAGCAGCTGAATCAAGAGTCACGCCTTCAAGCATCTCCGCTGTCCCTTCAAAGTAGACGCCCACAACCGATTCATCAAGATTATGTTGCTTAACAACGTTACCGGCTACTTTTGGATTGTCTCGGATTTCCTGACTGTGGCGCCGGCTGGGCTTGGAGCGAAAATAAAGATTAAGATTGTCGTCAAAAGCAAAGTGCACTTCGCACACCCATGGCTGCCCATCGCGTGATGTCCCCAGCGACATGTGCACGGTTTTATCAATATATTCCCGAACCACCTGCTCAACATCAATAGCCATACTTACTCCTTTGCTAACAGTATACAGACCAGAGTTTGCAAGATAAATCTATTTTGAGATGCCAGCATAGAAGATGCCGTCGAGCATACACTGTATAGCTAGGCGGCTAGCGTCAAAATGGGGTTGGGGTAGATCCCTGGGGTCGAACCAGCCAAGTTCGGCACATTTTTGCTTTTCTCTGATGTAAGGCTCGCCAGTAAAACCGCCAGCTTGGACTATAACTGATATAAAGTGCACACCTTCTGCTCGAAATGTTTCAAGATTGTTTGTCACAGCAATAACCCTAGGCTTAAGTATAGTAATGCCATGTTCTTCATATGTCTCGCGCAAGGCACACTCTTCAAATGTTTCACCCAAATTCAGCTTACCACCAGGTATTGACCATTTTTGAGCGTGGCTACCAATTCGCCTGCCCAAAAGGACGCCACCTTGATCATTCTCAATGATGACGCCGACACCAACACCCGGGACCATTTCTGCCATACATACAGTATTATCTGAGACAATTACCTATGCAATCATGAGCGTTTTAAATTCCAGAGTTTTAGTAATCGTTCACATTGAATGCATTTTCTGTGAAGGAAAATGATTCATTGTTTAACATGTTAAGTATTTCAAGACCTCCATGGATCGAGGAATTTGATTCTTGAATCTGTTCGTAGGTGAGCCAGATATGCTTACCGTTCCGGCAGAGTTTTTTAAGTTGCCCTATGGGGTTTTGCGCGTGGCAAACAAAAAAATACTTATCTTGCATGAGCTGACCATTATGAATGTCTTGTGAGTGCTGTAGCCCAAGAACTTTGATATCGCAAGTAAGTCCTGTCTGCTCAAATACTGCTCGCTTCGCGGCCTCTAAAACTGTTTCACCGCGCATAATTTTATCACCTGGTGTTTCAAGCTGACCTTTGTAAGGCACCAGTTGCCGCTGGCGCATGAGGTAGTAGGTGACACCATCCTCTAGCTTTGTGAGCACTACCCGCACCGCCAAAAAGCCCTGGTCAATAAACCGATCGCTGCTTGGTGACAACAGAATTGATTGCTGCTTGCCAACTGGCGTTAAACGATACGAAAGATCCTCCGATTTCTCAATAAGTCCCAATTTTTGTAATTGGCGTAAATGATACGAAAACTGATCACTTGGTGTGTGAATGTCTTTAATCTCGGCAAAGCGGAGGCCGTCTTGAGTAAACAGTCGGCGCAGGATGTGAGCCTGGACGTTGTTAATGCTTTTTGCATCTGACATAAATATATTGTAAAACAGCTGCATAAATTAGGATAGTGAAGAGTTCTTCAGTGATGAACCCATCACTAGATTTTTAATTTCGGCCTCTGTTAATCTCGACTCACATGAGTAGCCCAGCCGAGCATCAGCAGTACTATATTGGCGTCAAAGCAGTCATAGTTCAAGACGATGAGTTGCTTTTGATTCGGCGCAGTGACTACGGTTCGTGGGATGTTCCCGGAGGCCGGATCAATGTCGGTGAAACACCTGAAGCCACCCTGTACCGTGAGATTCCTGAAGAACTTCCAGGTGCAAGAGTGGTGAGTAATCCGCAACTACTACATGCTGAACAGCCGGATTTTACCCTGCCTGACGGCAACAGTTTGATGCTACTGTTTTATGCAGTCGAAGTTGAAGTGCCTACTTATGCCATCACAAGTGACGAGCATATTGAAGTTATGTTTGCTACCAAAGAGTCATTCGGAGAAATCACGACACAGTCTCCAATTATGCAAGCTGCCAAAGGTGCGCTAACAAGGTATGGCTTCCTCGACTGACAGTTAAGAGCTAATCTGACATACTGTTAGTAATCATGACCAGAATTCATAAGCTGTATATTAGCAACCTGCTGACGGGGTTAGTTTTTTGGTATGGCATCGAAAAATTGTTTATGCAGTCGATAGGGATCGATGCTTTTGGCGTGGGTATTGTCACTGCGGTAATCCTGGTATTTACACTACTCTTCGATCTACCTATGGGTCTGGTTGCTGATAAATGGTCGCGTAAAGGGCAGTTGGTTATCTCGGCTGTCAGCCTGGGCGCTTGCTCATTTATTTTGGGTATGAGCAATAGTCTGACGGTGTATATCATTGGTGTGCTTTTTTACGGTCTATACCTGGTCAATACTTCTGGAACCTACCAAGCAATCACATATGACATTTTGCATGAAGAAGGCAGAGCAAAAGACTACACCCGAGAAATGGGACGGGCCTATGCGTTATTTTTGGTGGGTGCCGGCTTGGCAAACACTGCTAGTGGATTCATCGCCAACATAGACATCCGTCTGCCTTTCTGGCTGTCGTTAGTCCCACCAATCCTTAACAGCGTGATAGTGCTCAGCATAAAGGAGCCAACTTTTCATAAAGAGCAGCAAGAGGCGCAATTTTTTCGACAGTTTGCAGTTGCGGTAAGGGAGGTATCCAAAGTTGCTGTTGTGCGCAGCTTGATTTTGGTATCTGTGGGATTTGGTATGATCGCAACTTTTACACTCGATTTGTCGCAGCTGTACATGCTGACATTTACAACAAGTCCCGTACAGCTTGGCTTGTTATGGGCAGTGTTTGCTTTTGCCCTAGCGGCGGGAAGTTATGCCGCTCATCATGTTAAAGCTCATCTTACACCTGTCATTATTGCGGCAATGTGTCTCATGATCAGCTTTTCACTTACCAGGCAGTCATGGGGTCTGATCGTCTTTATGATCTATGCAGTATGCAACACCGGTGCTGCCTTGCTTATAGAGACTCAAGTCCAACACAATACCGCATCAAGCATCAGGGCCTCAGTGTTGTCGCTGCTGTCGACCTTGTCACGCTTGGCCTCACTGCCAACGGCGCTTGTGCTGGGCTGGGTTGCCAGGAGATATGATATTTTTGCATCTATTAAACTGGTCTCTGCGGTAGCAAGTGCTGTACTTATTTATTGGGTTGCAGTCGGTTCGGGTCGTATGAAAAGTCATGAAAGGCTACTTGGTAAAGAGTAACTATATGAAACGACCAGGGATAAACAAATACGACGAAAAGCTTTTAACTGGCTTAGTGATAGTAAACGCTTTCTTTGTGCTTGGTGGATTATTAGCGTCACGTATTGGTAATGTCAGTTCAAGTTTTCCATTTACGCAAACCAAGGGTTGGCAGCGTTTTCAAACGGTTAGCCTGACTCTGCTCATCTTGGGGTTATTTGGTGCGCTTATCTACCAAGGCGTACGTTCGGTTGGTTACGCCGAAGGGAAGGAGTCGTTTGCCTCCCAAGCTATTCTCGTATTTTGGCGTGTGTTCTTATACCTATTCCTACCCGCGGCGGTAATCACCCTTACTTTAGTTCTATATGCGCTGTATCGAAGATCGGTTCTCTGAAACTGGCAAATAGTAAGGAAATGATCATTTTTTGCTTGGGCCAAATGCGGTATTATTAACATAAGCAAAAACGAACAGGTGAGGTGGTGTGTGGTGAAGAGACTGAGAGCGGGTCTTCGGGCATCGATGGCAATTGGTTTGTTGGCAGCAATGATCCCTACTTCAGGCGCATTGGCTTGGACTGGTAGCGGTACGCTATCTGATCCGTATTGGGTTAATGACTGTACCGAACTCCAAGCGGTCGGTACGAATCTTTCGGCACATTACCTCGTGACTCAAGATATCGACTGTTCGGGTGTTACATTTACGCCAATCGGCAACAGTAGTACGCCGTTTACCGGACATTTTGATGGTGATGGGTTTACCGTCAGTGATCTGACAATCAACCTACCAACCACGGACTATATCGGTCTGTTCGGTGCCGCTGATGGAGCCACCATAAAAGATATTAATCTCTACGGCGCAAACATCACTGGCCAGGTCCGGGTAGGGGCTATCGTTGGGCATGCACTTAATACGACAGATATTTCCCATGTAACCATCAATGCCACAACCGTTATTGGCCAGCAGTATGTCGGCGGGCTCGTTGGTGCGCTTAATGATTCAATGCTTAATTATGGTCAAGCAGCGGTTGATCAGGTGAGCGGCTCGCGGGCAGGCCTATCGACTGCGGTAAAAATTGGTGGGGCTGTGGGGCTTACAGATAATTCGACCGTCAATAAATCTTTTGTAACTGGTACGGTGACGGGCAATAACCTCGGGTCGGCAAGCGACAGCGTAGGCGGGTTTGTTGGTGAAATGAATATGGGTTCAACTATCAATGACAGCTACACTACCGCTTCCGTGACGGCTCATGCAAAGTCTGGCGGGTTTGTTGGTAGTGCCGTCTCGTCGTCTACCAATCGAAGTTGGGCGAGCGGTGCAGTTGAGGGAACGACCGACGTGGGTGGATTTGTCGGTTACGAGGGACTAGGAATGCATACTGACTCCTTTGCGATGGGCAGTGTCACCGGGGTTACAAATGTTGGCGGATTCTTTGGGCACGTCTTGGCTGTTGGTGGCGATGCAAATAATTCTTATTTTGACGTCACGCGCACTGGGCTTACCGATTGCGTAGGGCTCGATGAAGGCATCTCGTATTCCACGACTTGTACAGGAGTTAACGCCGCGAGTTCTGCGCCAAATTATTTCCATAACAATGCAACAAATGAGCCACTTGATGGTTGGAATTTTACGAGTGTGTGGCGTACTACTACAACGACACCGACTTTGGTATGGGTGCCAGAACGCCCGGACAATGTCCGCGTGGTACCGTCACCAACCAGCTTGACCTTTTCGTGGGAAGTGCCAGCCAATACGGGCGGGAGCGCTATTACTAGTTACGATATTCGTTATAAACCAAGCAGCTCAAAAGGCAGCTACAACTCATTTACCGGACTTTCTGCAGCAACCTTATCTCAAGTGTTGAACAATCTGATACCAAGTACAGAGTACACCATCTATCTGCGTGCCAATAACGCAATTGGTCATGGCACATGGACGGGGATAATTACCTATACCAGTGCGGCAAGCACAACCGTTACGACCGCACCTAAAGTCAATACTGCTGCTGCAACTGTACCGACAGATGAACCGGCTGCTGTGCCGGCAGATGAAACAGCCTCAGCACCTCCACCTGTCACTGAGAATTCTGACGATGCCAATAGTAACGACGAGTCTGCAGGAACGGGGAGTTCTGCACTTTCCAAAGTTGTCTGGGGAGCAGTATCAGCTGTAGGGTTGGGCATAGCATATATCGCCTCACTACAGTCAAAGAAAATTGCCAAGTAGCACCTCTTAAGCAAGCTTTCAGCTTGTATTCAGCAAGAAATTGTACTTTAATAGCATGTTTGTGAACAAGCGACCTTTTATTTTTGGAATAATTTTTGGGCTTTTGTTTGTAGTGGCAGTTGCGGGTGGTGTTTGGGATAATAGTCCAGTGCAGGATGCCACTCCTGAAACAACTCAAGAGCCGACACAGGACGCAGTAGTAACTGACATTACTCTGGACGAAACAACGGCATTGTTTGACGAATCGATAACCACGAATCTCAACAATCTAATAGCTCAACAACCAGGGCTTGAGATTGCGGTAAGTGTGATTGATTTAGAAACCGGTGATCAATACAATGCCGGTCTGGCCGATACCAGTTTTAAAGCAGCCAGCACCGCCAAGCTCATGACGGCTGCAAGTTATTTGTATGAGGTGCAGGAGGGTAGGGCGAGTATTGATCAAACGATTGATGGTGTTAATGCAGTAAATCTTATCAAGCAAATGCTCGAGGTCAGCGACAATGCCGCATGGGATAGTTTGCGAAATTTTTTGGGGGATAAACAGCAATCGTTTGCCAGACTAGCAGGGATCGAAAGTTTTGTTGGCGGTGATACAAATACCCTAACTGCGGCAGACCAGGCAAAGTTTTTAGCCACGCTGTATGAAGGCGATATTTTAAATAGTACGCTGAGCGCAATTATTTTTGAGCATATGGCTCAGGCGGATGCCGAAGAACTCATCAAATCTGCCATGCCTGCTGAGACTGTAGTGCTGCATAAGTACGGCACGCTTTGGGGCAATTTGCACGATACTGCACTTGTTAAGTATCGTGGACATAGTTTTGCGCTCGTTATTTTTACCAATGATCCGACTGGTTCTATTCAAGACTATGCTGTTCGAGCTTCGATAATCAGAGAGATAGCGCAAGTTGTTATGTTAAGTTTTCGTGAAACTACCCCCGTCAGCGATAGTTAAGTTACCCTTGTTTGCAGCCAACCATTGAGACAAAGCGCCAATCTCCATCTTCGTTGACTCTGTTGATTGTGTAGTTATAAGTACCGTAATCGCCATTGTACGCAATACTGCCGTGGACTGTTTTGCCATCATAATCATGAACCGTGACTTCGTAACCAGTGCCTGCCGGTACGTCCAAGATGCCACCACTCGCTTCTAGCTCAAATTTTGAAAACTCATGGGCATCATCCGCAAATCCGTCAGCATGTTTTACTGCGGCTTCTGCATCGCGATCGTTGGCCAGACAACTGATGGTCGTGTGCTTTGCCTGCGCACGGGCTTTTTTAAGCGTTGATAATGGCAAGATAGTTGACGAAACAGGCTGATTTAGTAGTGCAAATGCAGCCACCGCCAAGGCTCCTGTACCAATAACCCCGATACTAAATTTTGTTTTTGAACTTCGCATATGCATGGCCACCTCCCGTGAACGTTCTTTAATAATTTGTAACCCTGTTTCCAGGCAAGTCTTTAGCACAAACATTCGTAGGGATCCGTCCTTGTTTAGTTGTTCCTGGCACAAGTCGCCAAATGTTTGCAGCATTGGTTCCTTGAATGAATCTCTGAACTTTGCCGGATAAAGACCCAGTAGTTTTGCATATGCGGCTATGTAGCGGGTTGAAGAAGTTGTTTGTTTCATAGAGCACAGCGGGCGACACGCTGGCCGGTGAGCTTTACGACTTGCTGATATCTTTCGAGCTCAGTCGCGAGGGCTTGCTTGCCGGCATCGGTAAGTTTGTAATAAATGCGTCGTTGATCATCAAGCTCCGGATCAACTTGCTTGCTGCTCTCGGCTACATAGCCAGTTTCCATCATTCGTTTCAGTGATCCATAAAGCGTGCCAGGCCCCATGCGAACTTTGCCTTCGGAGTCTTGCTCAACCTGTTTCATGATTCCGTATCCGTGTTTTTCTTCTATGGCAAGAGCCATAAGAATATAGAGTACCGCAGGTGTTAAAGGTGTGTAATTTTGTTCCATGGCCATACTGCTATACTATATCCGCCACGGATATATGTCAACATGCATTACTATGTTTAATAAGGCCAACAATCTATCTGTATTTCAGGAGGTTGGATTGCTTGATAGGTATAAGTTGCGTCGATTACTTGAGAATCGAGAACGATTCTTGAAGATGATGATGAATCCAAGCCTATAACCTGGCCAGCAGATGGCGATGAGTCTACTAAAGTAGGATAGTCAGGCTCAAGACCTACTCCCCAACGAGTAGTGTGCAGAACAGCGTTGCCACCAGGATACTCATCACACTTACGACCATATAATGCCTCGACATCAATTGGTGGTGGACTGGAAGGCTGTGGATTGATTGTGCTCCATCTGCCATTGTAGTGGCGTATTCCCATATTGCTCTAACTCCCTTCCTGCATACTTTCCTCGTACATATGCTTACAAAAAAACCTATTCAGTAGGGAAAAGGTTGGCGCTTCGCAGTGACCAGCCGGCGTCTACGTGGATAGTTTGACCGGTTGTCTGTGAGAACATCGGCTCAACCATAAATGCTGCCGCCATTTGCCCAGCTGCAATGCGCTGTGAGCTGGAATCTGTATCTGGTAACAGCGCCGTTTCTGCGAATTGATCCTCAACTACTCCAGGACGTACTTTCTGTGCCAGTGCTACGCCACGACCTGAATAAGTCGGAATATAGCCGGTGACAATTTCAGCCGTTCTGGCGCTTGGTTCGGCCTGTCCGAGTGACGCCGCTAACTCAACTGTGAGCTGTGAAAGACCGGCCTTTGCTGCAGACATTGCGCCTCCATAACCTTCGACTGTTGCGCCTGGGCGGCCAAACCCAAAGGTGACGACACCAGCATTGGGTACCAGTAAGTCCTGTACGGCTTGCACTCCTTGAACCAGGGAAACGGTGCTCACCCGAAATGCATCAACATAAACCGATGGATCAAGGGCGTGTGCGGGTTGAGTAAAGTTTGTTCGGTCAGCCGCTGCGACGGCGTGCACAAAGCCAGCAAATCGACGCTCATCTCCGTACGTATAGTGTAGTTGGTCACGGACGATCGTGTTGGCATCAGGTAGTGACCAATCGGCCTCAACTTGATCAACTCGCCCACGGTGAAGCTCGCGCTGCTTATTAATAAATTCAATACCTGCATCACTTCGCGTTGATGCAACAACTTGGTGATCAGGGTTCATATTGAGCCAGGCTTGGGCAGCTGACCACCCTAAAGAGGCTTCGTTATGGACACCCGCGACGAATAAATATGGTGCGGTCTCTGGATCATGCAATCGTTTCATATGGAACTCCTTAGTACAGTTACGATAATGGGGTAACAGGAGAAATGCAAGCATAACGGTCGCTACTGCCCTTGAGCTACCGGCGCAAGCAGGTCTTGCGAGAACAGGCGGCCAACATGATAATAGCCAAATCAAGCTTCCCAAAAATAGAATGGCAATAAACCTTAGCGTTTTAACTGATACAATTTTCTCAATGCATAAACTAAAGCGTTATTTATTTTTGAGCCAGGCCCACTTGTTTGGATGGCTTATTATGTCCAGTATCTTTGCATCGAGCGTGGTGTTCACTAATGGCGGGGTGAGTAACTACGGCAATCATTACACGACGGTGCCGTTTTTTACTTTGGCCTTTATTCTGGGTGCGTCGTACCTGTACCTGGCCGCCGAAACGCTGGTGCAGCTGAGCAAGCGGTTCAGGTTTTTATCGAGATATTTGGTGGTATTGTGCGGCATCATGCTGCTGGTGTATATCACCACTTTTCCGCGTCGCTTTGGCGATGTGTATTCGGACATACATGACAATGTCAGCAAGTTTTTATTTATCTACGAACTGTTTTTAGCCACTTGGTTGGTGGCCAAGCATCACACGCTGCAATCATTTGTGTTTTTGTTTATCATGATCGGCGGTTCGTTCATCGGCTTACTATCATCGCTGCATGTATTGCATTTGATGTTCGTTGGCCAAATGATCGGAGCTCTTGGCTTTGGCCTACTACTAGTTTACATATTGCCAAAAGTCATCGAATCACAACTGAAGAAGCACAGATAGCAGAGGCGATTGGTAAATGTAAGGGTCTAGCCGACACTGTCTGAGCCTTCGAGGGAGGCGATCCACTCTTCACGGTCAAGCAAACCTCTATCAGTCAAAAAGATGCTGCTGCAGCACGAGCCGCCATTCGCAGAAGCACGCAGGTCTTCGGGATCGGTTGACCATTTCTGATCAACATACGCAGTGTGTTCGGTCGTGGCACTGTGCACATCGGGTTGTTGCCCATCTGATATCTCCATTTCAACGTCCATCAGAAAAATGTCATAGCTATTTCGCTTCTGAAACATGATGCCAAGAAATCTTGTTGCAGCGGCATCACAATTTAACTTTTCCATACAGATTCGTTTTGCTGCTTGTTCTGGCAACTCGCCATCTTTCATCGTTGCAGCCGGAAAGCCCCAATGCCCGCCAAGATCCAGATCATCGTCTGGCCGCCTGACCACCAAGAACTCATCAGGTTTTTGCTTGTTTTTAAGAATCACCGCCACCACGTATTTTATTGCTTTACTCATGGGTACATCATAGCAAACAACAGTTGTGAGACTTGATTGTTACACTCGCCCATATTTATTACTGTCGGGGCTGAACAATATAAGGCTCGCTGCCTACGACCTCTATTTTTTCGTCATGTACGATGATAGCCGAGTCGTCCTTTAGCCCGTACACCGGAAAATCCAGACCTTGTGATGATTTGCGTAGTACATCCTCTCGGCGTTTTGGCTGGTCAGATGAATCCATATGCGGACGAATAGCTAGATTCACGAGTTCCATATACTCATTTGTGCCAAAATCTTTTTCTTTGCCAAAAGCCTCCTGATAATCAATAGAAGCTGGACGCCTGCCCATAACGACCGAGCCGGCGCTGCTGCCAACATACACCTTTGTTTCTAATAACTTAATGAGCAACTTATCAAAACCGGTTTTCTTGTAGACGTGCATTAAATAGTCGGTATTCCCACCAACGACAAATATGACATCACACTTTGCTATGCGAGCCTCGACTTCTTCAATTGGCAGCGCTAGTAAATCGACAATATCAAAAGGGCCAGGGAAGTTATCCGCAGCACTGTTTAAATTATGCAATACCCAGCGTTTGTCGCCGTTCTCTGGTGCAAACGCTTCATTGATAACGGCTATAGCAATTTCTTCTTTTGGCTTGCCAACTAAATCAACACAAGCCTGAACAGTATTGGGTGTATGAAAGCCCTCCGAACAAAGTAGTAGTTTCATAACATCATCATAGCAAACTGCTCCAATAGGGGCTTCTTAGATTGCCAGAACAAGTAGTCTGGGCTTCAGGACTTACAATAGGCTGCTAACTAGATCGCCGCGATTAGGGCCTTGGCAACTTGTTCAATCGGTCTGGTGGCGTCGATAGTGTGTGCGCCGATTTTCTTGTAGTAATCTTTTGAGGACCTTTGCCATTCCATCAGTGTTTTTAGCTCATGCGGGCTCTGGCCGAAACCTTCAGAGCCTCTATTTTTTATGCGTTCAATAAGAGTATTTTCATCAATGACTAAAGCAAATACTCTGTCAAAAACATCAATATACTCGTCTTCGTTTGAAGCTACACCGCACACAAAAATCGGTTTGCTTTGAGCTCTTTCTTTTAGCTCAAGCAACCCATCTCGTGACATTTTCCAAGTATGCTCCGAACGCCATTTGGGTGTGCGATCAGCAGCCAACAAAGGACGATTAACCTTTTTACCAGATACATTGTTATAAAAGGCACTGAGCGTATCATCGCCTTCGTGTGCTTCATGACCAAGCTCAAGAAGCGTTTTGCAGATAGCAGACTTGCCCGAACCCGCGACGCCAGTGATGTAGATAAGCCCCATAAGCCTAATCTTAACAAACAATAAGAAATCTGTTGATTGAAGTGGCAACAAAACCGAAGTGATTAGTTCAAAATCTCATGTAAAAGATCAGGAAATTCAGTCAGTGGCGAGCCGTTCTGTTGCCTAGTAAAGTGCCCACGATCATTATAAGTTAGAACTTTAGCATTCAGGCCTGCGGCATTTTCAAGGGCAGCTTGATACGGCACCCATTGATCATCCTCGGAGTGTAATAGTCTAAAATCTTGGCAATTAGAACGAATGGTATCAAAATCGAATGGCCCTGAATAAAAGTCTCCACCGGCATCATCGGCAATCAAAGCGCTGTTAGTGGCGACTAATATAGCTTTGGAAATAGCGCGCCCCGGTGTCTCCAGCCAACGTAAGATAGCCATACCACCCCTGGAATGACCAACCAGAATCGTTTCTTTGTCAGGATGTAAGTTGTCGATAGCCTCTAGCCACTCACGAATTTTAGGAACCGTTTCGTGGTTTATATCTGGAATGATGCATCGAACCCCGCGTTTAGCCAACTCGGACGATATCCACGGATACCACAGATCACGAGAGGTACGGTCTTTGCCATGGATCAATACAACTTGCTTCATGCCAACATCATAGCAAATCAATATGGCTGGCTTGTCGCTTTCGAATTACCCTAAATACACTCGCGCAGAAGCGACGCAAACTTCAATCGTAGTATCTACATGCTTCAGTTGCGCCAACAACAGCGCCGGCGCTGACTACAAAGGCCAGGGCCATCATAATATAATCGGCTGTCTCATTCGGATAAAAGATAACTTTGCCCTCTTCGCGCTCTTCTTCGATGTCTGCTCTTGTTGCGTCAAAATCCGGCAAGTAGTCACTGGTATGTGCCATCACGATCTCGCCGCACTTTAGATCAATCGCGCCGTCTTCATGCACCGTTTTCTCTAGTATCGAGGGCTCGCGCTCACAGGCGGCGACCAGGCTCAGCTGGTCTGTAGCAACCAGGTCGGGGTTTTCGCGTGCATCAGTGGTTCTGGCCCAGCCGGTAAGCATTAGGCAGCCATAAGTCACAATAACGCCCGCTCCAGCCGCAAAGCCATATCCTTGTAGACGATTCATGGGAAGCCAATGTAAAGATATATAGGCAACATGTCAACATAGTTACATAAATAGTTTGTTGGTCCTGTCGGTACTATCAAATCGTTTTACGAATCAATTTTACTGAGCTTTTCCATCACTCTAATGTATGTTTCTAGTTCTTCTTTTGTAATTTGTGAATATATTGAGTCGCGGAGCTTACTTCGTAATACTTCTTCAATTTTCTTCACTTGTTTTTGATAGCTCGGATTAAGAGCCACAAAACTCGATCTTGCGTCTTCTGCGTTGGCTCGGCGGGTGATAATGCGTTTTGCTTCAAGCAGTTTTAAGGCTTTCGTTAAAAATCCTAACGTTGTACCTAAATTTTTAGCCAGGTCGGTGGTTCTAATACCGGTCTTGCCGGTATCGGCAACAATGCCAACAATGTACCATTCCATGCCAGTCAGGCCGTAAGCGCTTAGCTGCTTATCCTTATATTGGCGAAGGGCACGATGGGCAGCAGACTCTAGTGCACCAACTTGGTAGGTGGTGATATCAGCAAGTCCTTTACTTTTCGGAAAGATTTCATTTGACATGGGTATTACAGGTATTATACTATCAATAATAGTTTACTAAGTCAAGTAAACATAATAGGTACGCAAGGTAACTTGCAAGGAGGAAATGATGGCAGAGACAAATAAAGTAGGCGCAGCCGTTATGACACTGGTCATTGGGGCGCTTGTAGGCGGCGGGATAGGCTATGCAGCCGGAAATAGCAGTACGGATTCAACCAAATCATCAGAGACTTCAATGATGAATGAATCTTCGGGTAACTCAGATGGTGTGACAGTTGGCGGCGCCAAAATGGTCGCTAACCTAGACATTGTCGATAACGCAGCAAACGCTAAAAACGTATCGACGGTAGTTGGGCTCGTTCAGCAGGCAAATCTTGTTGACACACTAAAAGGCACTGGCCCGTTCACGGTGTTCGGTCCAAACAATGGAGCCTTTGATGCTGTCCCCAAGGATATTTTAGATAAAGTAGCCAGCAGCAATGATCTTTTGACGACTGTGCTTACCTATCATGTAGTACCGGGTACCTATACGAGTGCCGATCTTCGGGCAATGGCATCCAAGGGCGAGATGGTTAAAACCGTTCAAGGCGGTATGTTGAGCTTTAAGGTCATGGACAACAAAGTGTATGTTGTTGATGCCACGGGCCAACAAGTTGAAGTTGAGACAGCGGATGTTGTTTCAAGCAACGGTGTAACACATGTCATTAAGAATGTCTTACTACCCGTAGACCCTAGCACACTGTAAATTCATTTCATAACGTCTGATCATGTAGTCGCAGGGCTGCATGATCAGACACAAAGAGGGGCACCATGTTATTACTTTTAGGATCATTTATTGCTGGCATGCTCACTGTGCTTGCTCCTTGTGTGTTGGCCCTCTTACCAATCATTATTGGCGGTTCGGTGAGCGGCGACACAAAAGACAAAAAGCGGCCGCTTATTATTGCAGCTTCGTTAGCCGTGTCGTTACTAGTGTTTACACTCGCTTTAAAAGCGACTACATTGCTGATTGATATACCACCAACAACTTTTACGTATCTATCGGGCGCCATTATTATCGGGCTAGGTTTATTGACTTTATTTCCTTCGGTTTACGCACGGCTGATTGCCAAGCTTGGTATTGAACAACGTGCCCAAACAACGCTGAGTAAAGGCTACCGTGACCAACGGAAATACCTTGGTCCAATTATTATTGGTGCTGCGCTCGGGCCGGTATTTTCTAGCTGCAGCCCGGTGTATGCATATATTATCGCAACGGTATTACCAGTCAGTTTTGCAGAGGGCCTTTCACTTATTATCGCCTACATTCTGGGCTTAAGCCTCGTACTGCTACTCATTGGGTATTATGGACAGCGCTTTGTATCGAGGATTCGCTTTGCCAGTAATCCAAAAGGCTGGTTTCAGCGTAGCTTGGCAATTTTGTTTATCGTCGTTGGCTTACTCATACTTACCGGCTATGACAAGCGATTCCAAACATTTGTGTCAACGCACACGCCATTTAATTTTGACAGTCTAAGCAGCAAATTATTGCCGGATGGACGTGACAAAAAAGACGGGGTGCTAAACGTTGAACCATACGCGGCGCCCGAGTTTGTTGGGCTGGATGATTGGATCAACAGTGAGCCTTTGACCAAAGAAGATTTGAAAGGCAAGGTGGTTTTGGTCGATTTTTGGACCTATAGCTGCATTAACTGTATCCGCAACAATCCGTACCTGATTGATTGGTATAACAAATATAAAGACAAAGGCTTTGTAGTTGTTGGCGTTCATGCGCCCGAGTTTGCGTTTGAAAAAATAAAAGCCAATGTGGAAAAAGCGGCTCGCGACCAAAAGCTGCCTTATCCGATTGCACTCGATAATAATTTTAAAACCTGGGCGGCATTCAAGAACCGATCATGGCCGGCTGGCTATCTACTCGACGCCGACGGCAACGTAAGGCGGGTGCATGAGGGAGAGGGAGAATACGAGGAAACCGAGCAAGCAATCCGCATGTTGCTAGAAGAAGCAGGAGCGGATCTTCGTGGCACAAAACAGAACGTTACGAGTTCCAATCTGCCTATATCGGCAGAGCAGACGCCAGAGACCTATCTTGGCGCTACGCGTGCAAGCAATTTTCAAAATGACAAAGGCTTGGCCGCTGCGCCCGTGCAAACCTTTACGCCAGCCAAAAACATTGGCAAGAATATGTGGACACTTGGTGGTACGTGGGAAGTAAAAGACAAAATGATTATAGCCCGCGGCAATAGTATTCTGCAGTTTCACATTGCTGCCAAAGAGGCTTACGTAGTTATGGGTTCATCAACACCCAAAGATGTGAGCATACTGGTCAATGGGCGGCCCGCCAGCATGCAAGGTGTGGCCGGAGCTGACGTCAATCAAAGCAAGGTACCCGTTGGTGAATACCGGCTGTATAAACTGATTGATTTTAAAACATTTCGAGACGATGCAGTCATTGAGCTGCAGGTACCCGACGGGGTAGAACTAAACGCATTTACATTTGGAAGTTAAAGGAGTCACTATGAATATAACAATTTACTCAACATCAAGCTGCGCAACCTGCCATGTGGTAACTGACTGGTTGGATAAGCACAAAATGGCATATACCAAAAAGAACACTGACGAAGATAGTGCTGCTATGATGGAGTTTATGAACGTCAATGATGGATTTGTAGGAGTGCCATTTACAGTCATTACGACAGACGACGGTCAAACGACAAAAATTCCCGGCTTTGATCAAAAGAAGCTAAAACAAGCATTAGGAATATAAGCAAAGCAATCTTTATACTACCTCCATGAGTTTTCGTATTGCTGGATCGCTACTTTGGGTAAGTTCTTTGCAGTACTTTGTGGTCCAGATAATTGCTGCTGCCGCATTTGAAGGTGGCTTTAGCATTGCATCAAACACCATTAGCGACCTGGGCAACTCGGTTTGCGGACTGTATGGGGATAGGTATGTCTGCTCGCCGCTGCATCCGCTCATGAATGCTTCTTTTATATTGGTTGGCACCACGCAGTTACTTGGCGCGGCCTTGCTGTACAAATCC
Source organism: Candidatus Saccharimonadota bacterium (assembly GCA_018499905.2). GTDB lineage: Bacteria > Patescibacteriota > Saccharimonadia > Saccharimonadales > AQU-01 > AQU-01. The sequence goes on from JAHBAU020000005.1 coordinate 47,026, forward strand.
ATGAAGAGTAGTCGGCTGAGGCTATTTGGCTTTGGCAGCATGGTTTTGGCGGGTGTGGGAACAATAGTGGTGGGTATATTTCCAGAAAATACTATTGGCACATTACACGTTATTGGCGCAGCATTGCCGTTTGTGTTTGGGAATCTGTCGATGATAGCACTTGGCAGCCAACTAAAGCTACCGCGCTGGCTTAAAACCTATAGCTATGTCAGCGGCATTCTTGGGCTGCTGGCTCTTGTGTTGTTTCTCTTGAAGATGTACCCGGGGATCGGGCAGGGCGGTATGGAGCGGATTGTCGCCTACCCTCAAACAATGTGGATGGTAGTTGTCGGATTGAATTATCTTTATCATAAAAAGACCCGGGGAGCAGCAACAGGGCGTGGATAGGGCTCCGAAGAAGATTCGTCGGCACTTACTGAATTAAGGGAAGCACGTCTTCTTCTGCAGCCTGCTCTAAAATAGCTTGGTCCTCTGCGCCAAAGGTGACGCTTGGGTCATCGGTGATGATCTCAATATTAGCGACTACCTTACCAGCCTTTTTGACCGGCACCACAATAATCGAAGATATGAGGTGTCCATGAAACTCCACATCCATATGGTTGGCTATCTCGGCAATTCCCGTAACAGCTACTCGGCCGTTTCTATTCTTGTCTGGCGTGTTTTCTAGTGGATTAACTAGGTCTATCCATACTTGCGGCATGTTATAACTTGCACTGCACCGCAAAACTTTATCCTTTTCGTCAACAACCATAATCGCGCCAGATGACGCACCGAGTTGTTTGACCAGTTTCATGATTAATTCTTCCATTGCCTTTTAGTGTAGCAAACAAATTTCCTTCCAGGATCTGAAACGTCTTTTAGCAGTACATAGCTTCGCAGCGGAACTCTAATGAGACAGGGTGTCTCTAAACACCTGCATTTGATCTGCAGTACCTACACTTACTCGTACATAAGTCTTGTCCAAGCCACAGTTGCTCGCGCCATTTCCATGATTGACCCTAATGTCTGCCTGTTCTAATTTTTCGACAAAAGAAGTCGCACCAGACTCGTCGGCAAACCTTAGGAGTACGGCATTAATGTGGCATGGTATGACTTGATATCCGAGTTGGGCTAAATAACTTTCAGTTTTCTGCCGCTCACTGATTATCGACTCCCGCATTTTCATAAAATAATCTTCATGGTTAAGCGCCGTGACAGCGGCACCGACAGAAGTATAAGCAACATTGAACCAGGTAGACTCAAGTGTAATTTGCTCCAATACCTCAGGATGAGCAACAATGTACCCAATTCTGAATCCGGCAAGGGCATAGCCCTTTGAAAAACTCCGAAGAACAATCAAATTCTTATTATTGGCAACATCACCAATTACCGAGTCGTCAAAAAAGTCACCGTATGCCTCATCAATAACAATCTTGGCGTTTGGATTATTGGCCACTAAATCCAAAATTGTTTCTCGTTTTGTCACGCCAGCTGGATTGTTAGGATTTGCAAGGAAAATCAGTGAGGCGCCATCAATCTTAGATGTTGATATTGAGTATGTACTATCTTCTAATGACTGATGCTCAGTGAATTTACCCCCAAGTTTCTTGGCATCGGTATAGCAAATATATGTTGGGGTAAAAACATGAGTATCACTACCGAAAGTGGCACAGAGCAGCGTAATGGCTTGATCTGCCCCCGCCGTCAAATACACGCTATCCATTGACACCCCGTGTTTGTCAGCAATCTTTTGTCGCAGCTCTTCTGGTTGGTGAAAGTAAGAATTACTAGCTGTTGCGTATGCAGCAAGACCGCCGGCAATAAAGTCAGGCAGTTTATCTTTAATAGTTGTGAAACTCAAATCAATTGCTGGCATGCAGTTATCATATCAAAGAATATGAAGGTGGCTTCTGGCTCAAGATGGTATTTTATCTATGCTTGGTAGCCATCGATAGAACGACTTGGAACTCAATCAAGGCAGAACTCATTATCATGTGGCAGATAGTATCTGATTATCAGAAGTTATACATCAAGTAGTCTTAAGCGGCTTTAACAGAACCAGAGGTAGTAACTATAGACATAAGATTGTATTACTGTAAATAATATTGCTTATGGTTTGAAGTACAGTTCTTTTGCAGTAGTATCAATACAGAGGTAAAAGTTTGTGAAACTGAAAGCGTTTAGAGTAAAGAATTTCAAGTCAATCATTGATTCTGGATTGACTCATCTTTCAGTGGACTACATTACTACGGTTATAGGTCAAAATGAGTCTGGCAAGTCAGCACTTATTGAAGCTCTCGATAGTTATTTTAAGGGAGTTATATTAGAAAAAGACATAAGACATGATGATGGAGATTTACCGTCTGTTGATTGTGTATATGCAACGAGTGAAGCAGAAATCAGAACGATACTTGATGAGTATCAATTACCAGAGGCAGTGGTGCAAGCATTACGTGCGAACTCATGGGAGTTTACCTTACAGCGAACATGGGTTACTGATTTAGCTAAAGGTGAACTGAGCCTCATTCTGCCATCACTAACAGATGATGATTTTACATACTCGGAAAGCGAATCCGAGCAGGAAAAAGAAACTCCAAGTCCTGAGGAACCAGACCTACCACCTGAGCCAAAGAAAAAACAGCTGACAGTAAAAGCCATGACTGATCTATTATTCGAGAACGTGCCCATCATAATATTTTTTGACAAACAAGAGCACATACTTCCAGCGACCATTGACATTAAAAGTCTCAATACTTCAAAATCCGTTAAAGGAAAAGCAGCCGCACTAAACTTTTTAAAGCTTGTCGGTCTTGACGACTTAACTTACTTTAACGATCGTAAAAATAGAGCCAAAATACAACACAAAATAGAGAAAGAAGCCATAAAGTTCACAAAAGACTTTCAAGTTTTCTGGCAACAGGAAATAGGTGCAAGCATCACAGGTTCTCAAAATGTTAAGGGAGAGAAAGTCGAGATAAAATTTGGCGTTGATGCCCATGATGGTGGCGAAGAAGCAGGAACAGGCTCCTATCTTTATTTTATTGTAGGAGATGGCAAACAACTTTTGCATCCTGATCAGCGTAGTGATGGCATGCGATGGTACATCTCATTTTATCTACAGCTCAGAGCCTATTCTCAAAATGGCGAGAGGCCACAAGTGATAGTCATGGATGAGCCTGGACAGTTCTTACATGCAAGTGCACAAGAGGACTTATTGAAGCTATTCGAAGCTGAAGCAAATGAAAACGTAAACATCATATACACCACCCACTCTCCGTTTATGGTTGGACAAGGAGATAAAATTAATAGAATCATTGCTGCTCAACGATCACCACACAAAAAGAATGACGGATACAGTCATACGGAAATTATGAGTGGTTTTGAGCTCGGTGCTGCTTCAAGAAATACACTATTCCCATTAATGGCTCATATGGGTATGAGATTGTCAGATCAGGAAGTTATAAAGCGAGAGAATAACTTAATTACTGAAGAAATATCAGCTACTTACTATATCAAGGCATTCCTACTACTGAATGGAAAAGACATAGATGTAAATATCATAGCTTCGACTGGTGCTGATAATGTGCCACAGTTATGTTATGAGTTTTTGGGTTGGGGGCTTAAATTCAGCGTACTACTAGACGGTGATAAAAAGGGAGAAAAAGTACGTAATAATTTAAAGCGCGATTTATTTTTAGATGATGACGAAATAGCCAACAAGAATGTTTATCGAATGCGTGGTCATAACGGCATCGAGGATATTTTTACCCAAAAGGATTTTAAGAAACATGTCTTAGGCGATGAATCGGTGTCATATACTGGCGATAATTCAAAATACGTAGATGAGCAAAAACTTCCCAAAGCTGTTCTTGCAGCAATATTCTTGCAGAAAGTTAAGGAAGGTCATATTGCAATCGAGGGAGATGACGGACTCATGCCAACTACGAAAACAAATATACAAAAAGTAGTAAACGCTGTAGAAAAGTTAATTTCTAATCAGGCAAGTCGCTCTGAGTAGTTTCTTCTAAAGATGACTCTATATCGATAAGTATTTTGAAAAACTCAACTAATGATTTTATATCTGAGTCCGATAAACTCATTGGTTAAATTCCGGCACGATCAAAGTTGGTTCAGGCACTGGAGATAACTCTACTTGGTTATTCTCGCGCTCAATTCGCAAACGTCCTAATTCTGCTTCTGATAAGGCGAACCATGCCCCAAAGAACAATAACCAAGCGATGATAAATAGAATAATTACTTTTAAGATTCGCCACCATAGCTTTTGCTTAGGCTTAGATTGTTTACGTCTTATGTAGTAGTTAGCTAATAAGATAGTGATGATAAGTAAAAATAGTCTCGTATACGGAAAGATTGGGTAAAGAAATGTTTGTAGTTGATTCTCTAGAAGTGTAAGTATCGTTTCAAAAACAAAATTTCCAAAAATAAATAACAGAACCGCACTTGCATAGACTTTGATTTTATTGACTTTGTGTTGAGGCTTTTCTTCTTCTGGCATAGACACTCCTTTTTATTTGGGGTGTCGTAAATAAAAAGGACAACCCCTCTAGGTTGTCTACACCAGCACAAGGTTGTACCCTTGCGTTTTTCGAGAGATTGCCCTTTTTGGGTACAACCAATCGAAGATTGGCTTATTTACAAGCTTGTACTGATGTAGACCTCTTTATAATAACAGAGGTTGAACTGTTATTTAGAGTCTTTTGGACGTTTCTTCTCAAGCTCTTCTTTTATTTCTTCCATGAGGTCTTTAAGGCTAGGGTGATATCCATCCGGATACATATCGCTAAACATGGGTTCTCTTTCTGTAGTTCGAGGTATCAATGCCTTTGAGTCGATCTTACCTCCGACTGCCTTTATCATTTCTTTTCTAAATAAATGCTCTGGCAGATCAAGCTCTTCGGGCTTAATAAAACCAACTCCTAGGCGAACCTGCTCTTGCTCTAAATCTTTGATAATTTCAAATAAAATATCAACTAAATCACGACACTTCTCTACAGCTTCCTTACTTTCACTATACTGAAAGTTAGTTATTGCAAAGCGATGCACTGCGCGGTTTCTTACATCGTACAGTTCGTTTATCCGTTTGAAGAAAAGCACTTTATCGTAGTTAGGAAAGACAACTTCATCTTCGGCAAGCTTATATATACCACGCTCCGTTATGAATTTACCGCCTTCTTTTTGCTCAAATAATTCTCGGAAATCCGGATCAACTCTTTTTGTCTTTCTCACATTAATTCTTGTAAGCAATATCGAGTATCTTAACTGTGTGTCTAACAGTGCTACAAGTAGTATAAGTGCTTCCAGATAGTCACGAGTGTTATCAAGCTCGTCCATAGAGTCACGGAATAGTAGTGTAAGGGACATGAATGCACTCATGAAATTATCAAACGGGTACTGATCGAGGTGGTTCTTGTAGTCTGCCTGCTTAAAATCATTAAACTTACTTATATTATCTTCAATGAGCTTCTTGAGATATTCTGCATCCTTTTCGAGACCTTTTACAGTGCCTTTATCCTTTAAGCCAAAAGAACCAACTGAAACTCTGTAATCTTTCCAGTCATATATACGAAGAAAACCGTTCTCAGACATTGCAAAGTATTCCCAAGTTGTCTTATCGTCAACAAAGCGCATGCCGGCTGCTTCCATAATGTCAACGTATGCTACATCAAAAATGAATTCTAGAAAGTGGAAAGCGATTCTTGGATTAACATCAACATGCAAAATTCCACTTCCGCCCCAAGGCTTAGGCAGGTCATCAGCTGTTTCCACGAAAGCAAAGCGATCCTGAAGTTGCTTTCGGATTGTCTTTAACTCTTTGAGTAGTTTTGAACTATCATTGTCACTCACTACATTAATTTAAACAGCTAACAGTAGTAAAAGTCCATATAACTGGCTTGCTCTCTGCATCGATGTCCTATAACACCCCCCTGTGTTTTCTGACAACTGTCGAGCGAAGCCGAAGAGCGTTGCACAATGTCGAATATTGTGCGATGACCCAGTTGCACTGTTCATGTCGCAAAAGAACTTTTGCGATCTTGAGCGCGCTTGCCGATGTGCCCCACCTTCTCTTTTGCTCTTCCGTTTTCTGTACCAAGTGCTCACACAAAATTTTTTCTAGAATCGAGTGTCTATAATAAAGAGTATGGCAAAGAGTAATAACCGACAGCCAACCCATGAAGAGCTTCTAGCGATGACGTACAAGCAATTATTAGAGCTAAATCTTAAAGTAGATTTAATGGACAGGAAGCTAGAGAACCTTCAACATGATATTAGTCAGAGTACGTTCGTGCGTAGTGAACTTATTAAACTCAGGTTTGACCATAAAACAGACGAGCTTTATATCACTGAGTTTTTCAAAATACCATTTGAGGGTAACGAAGCGGTTTTGTTACGAGCAATGTTTAAGCTGTCTAATGGTCTACCTAAGAAGTCGGTCAAGTTCTATACGGCTGAATTGGCAGGTTCTTTTAAGAAAGATACAGACGGGCTTAAAACAGCATCTTCAGTACATGGAACAATAAAAAGAATAGATGCAACCGTAAAGCACAGGACAATGGGCTTGGAAATCTTCAAAATCAAAACTAAAGTTTTCTTTTTTCTGTAATTTACAGATAAGAAATTCACGAAAATTCACATTGTGGCTGATTTGCTTTAATGAGCTAATGAAGCTCCGAAGCGATACGGTCATCTCAATCGATCAAGCGAAAAAATTGCTTGGCGATGAAGCTTTGTCTATGACCGATGAAGAGATTCAAGATCTCATAGATGACTTTGATGTTATAGCTCAATACACTATCAAAATGGTTCAAGAGTTTGATAATAATGAAAGTAAACAGATGCAATAAATGATAAAATGGTTCTAAGTATGCAATGTGTAGGTTATGTAAGGGTATCAACCGAAGAACAAGTGCACGGCACTAGCCTAGACATGCAACAAAAGGCTTGCTTTGACTTTGCAAAGTCAAACGGCTGGGAACTACCAAAAGAAAATATCTTTCGTGATGAGGGACAATCAGCAAAAGCAACCAATAGACCACAGTTACTGGCGATGCTCGAATTTTGTAGGAAGAATAAGGGCAAAATAGATAAGTGCATTGTTTGGAAGCTCGATAGATTTGCGCGTAACTCAGATGATCATGTATTGATACGCACGGCTCTAAAAAAGAACGGCGTCAGTTTAGTTTCCGTAACTGAGCCTATTGATCAAAGCCCGACTGGAAAGCTCATGGAAACGATGCTCTCAGGCTTCGCAGAGTTCGACAATGACATCAGAACGTTTAGAACTACTGAAGGTATGAAAAAACGCCTAGAGCAAGGTGGTTGGCCTCATGATGCGCCAATCGGCTATGTGAAGTCCAAGACCTCGCAAGGAATCACAAGTATTTCGCCAGACCCAGACATGGCACCTATTGTGAAGGAATTTTTAGAAACTTTTGCTACTGGTCAATATACAGTTAAGCAAGCAAAAGACTTAGCTTTTGAAATGGGATTAAAAGGTAAAAAGGGTAATAAGCGTACATGGCAGACTACAGAGAATATGCTGAAAAACCCAATATATGCCGGCTACATTCAATCTAAATATACAGATTACAAAAGGTTGGCAGGCTTACACCAAGCACTGATAGCACCAGATATTTTTGAAAAGAATCAGAGAATACTTTCTGGCAAAAACAGAATACAGTTCAAAAACGATGATTCAGAGTACCCACTGCGTAGAGATTTCTTAAAGTGTGGCTACTGTGAAAAGTTTGTAACAGGTAGTGCTCCTCGTGGAAACGGCGGAAGATACCCTCGCTATGGCTGTATGTACTGTAAATCATCAAAGATTGGTGGAAAGAAAGTTAGTAAAAGTAGCGAAGAGGTTCACAAGGAATTTAGATACATATTGTCGAGGATTCGATACAACGAAGGAAGACTAAAACTATTCAAACAAATTGTGCTAACTCGTTGGTGTGATGAGTATGATGACGCTTTAAAATCGGCTCATGAAATTAATCAAGACATCGACAAACTCAAAGCAGAACGTTCACGTACTATTCGTAAGTTTACTGCTGATCAAATCAGTTATCAGGAGAAAGAATCAGTAGTAAAAGATATAGATACTGAGATTGAGAACCTAGAGAACAAGAAGCTTGAAGCTGATATCTATGCTAATCAAAAAGAGAAGATCGTTGAAAATGCTATTTTGTTCATGGAAGACCCATCTGAGTTCTGGAACCGAGCACCTTTACAGATACAGAAACGTGTTCAACGCATCATTTTTCCAGAAGGTTTGAGCTATGACTTCGAAAATGGTTTTGGAACCGTAAAAGTCAACGAATCTTATCTGTTAATAAACAAAATAGCCGGCGAGCCGGCTATAAATTCTATCGTGGTAGCGGGGCCAGGACTCGAACCTGGGACCTCGTGGTTATGAGCCACGCGAGCTGCCGCTGCTCCACCCCGCGATATTCTTGTGTAGAGCGTTGCTAATTTTAGCACCAAAGAAGTAAAAGAGCAACAGATGGAGCGGTACTAGAAAACTTGCAGCTAACCTTTGTCGATAACCATCCCGGCAGAGGCTTGGGCGAGCGCCATGATTTCGATGTTGTCGATGTTGACGTGTGGCGGCTGGTCAATGACCCATTTGACGGTGTTGGCGATGTCCTCGGGTTTTAAGGGCTTCCAGCCAGCATAAAAGTCTTTGCCTTTTTGCTCATCTTTGAAGCGGACGCTGGCAAATTCGGTTTCGGCGGCGCCAGGTTCGATGTTCGTAACTTTGACTCCTGTGCCAAACAGGTCAGTGCGCAGTCCGCGCGAAAATTGCCAAACAAAGGCTTTGGTAGCACCATACACATTGCCGCCTTTGTACGGAACATGCCCGGCAACTGAACCAATGTTGATAATCTGCCCAGAACCACGGCTCACCATATCGCCGACCACCAGGCGTGTCATGCGGAGCAGGCCAGAGATGTTGGTATCGACCATCTGCTGCCAATTATCAAAATTCGCTTCTTGCGCCGGTTCCATGCCCAAGGCAAAACCGGCGTTATTGACTAGCACATCGATGTTCTTGAAATCAGCAGGCAGGGAATTGTAAAAATCCTTAACTTGTTGAGGATTGGTCACATCAACCGCAGCCACGTAAACGTTATCGCCAAGTGATTTCTGTAACTCATCCAGTCTTTCTTGCCGCCGCGCCAGTAATATCAACTTATTATCATTTGCCAAAAGTTTGGCCGTCGCCAGACCAAAGCCAGCCGTCGCACCTGTGATTAGAATGGTTCTCATGTCATCAATCATGTACGAAATAGAGTTTTGAGGCAAGCGCGGTAGCGTAGAATAAGGGTATGATTACCAAATTCTTACACACTGCGTTTACAGTTAACGACCTTGACGCGGCGATTGCGCAGTACGCATCACTGGGCTTTAAGTTACAAAAGCAATTTGAGAAGCCCGAGCCGCACGCTATGGTTGCACATGTCGCCAATGCAGAGGGTATAACGTTTGAAATCTGGCAATTTATTGATTCGCAGCACCCACAGGTTGAATTCATCAAACGACACATTGCTTTTGAATCTGATAATCTTGAGGTAGACCTTACAAAGTACAAAGAATTAGGGTTTGAAGAAGTAATTCCAATAACACAGGGCGTATCCATGAGATATGCATTCGTTCGTGATCAAAGTGGAAACTGCATAGAAATCGGCCAGCGTTAGCGTTACGGATAGTTTAGCCGTTGTCTTGTGCCGCTTATCACACACAAAACCATGAATTGAGCAGATGATGTAGCTAGAAAACAAACATGGTGGCTTCAATATGTTCGGTAATTACATATTAAGGAGGTGCTATGACTTACAAAATCAACAAAAGGGTACTGGCTGTTTTGTTAACAGTTTGCAGTGTGGTTGCAATGCCAGTAGGGATTGCTTCTGCTCGGCCGACCGACGGCTTGGGCTCGGCTTCTTGTGCAGGTAGGTGGACTTTGACTACCAAAACCCAGAACACGACCAGGTTAACAGTTTACATGTGTACAAACGGCTATGCTTTTGCACACGTTTCTAGCACACGAAAGGGTGGCATAGGCGCGTATATTCAGCGGTCAAATCCTTACGGATTCCAGAGTACCTGGAATAGCTCGTCATATGCTGCGACATCACCAATGCTCTATTTGTACAAAGGTAGTTGCTTTGCCGCCTATGGCAACTCAATTGACGCCTCTGGCAGCATTTTAAAGCACAATTTCTGCGTCTATTAGACAGTAGACGACTGCAGTAAAGTCGTCCAAGCACTAAAGCTGCTATGATACTGGCATGGAACACAATCACCATGCCCACAACATGATTTCAGCCGAAAGTTCTGCAAAAGAATACGCTAAATTTGCGATCGTTGTAGCTGCGATTACCGTTTTGTCCTATGTTTTATTTTTACAGTTTGGCGAGGCGGGGTTGCAGGGCTATTTGCGATCGTTCATGGGTATCTTCTTTATTGTGTTTGCGACGTTTAAGTTTATTGGCTACGAAATGTTTGCCGTGATGTATGCCGGCTATGATATTGTTGCCAAACGCTTTCGGCCGTATGCCTACGCCTACCCATTTATTGAGCTGGGGCTTGGTCTGTTGTACGTGTTTGATGTCATGCCGAACGGTCGTGATCTTTTGACACTTGTAATCATGGCCATAGGTTCAATTGGCGTTGCGCAAGAGATGAAAAAGCGCAGCGGCATTCATTGTGCTTGTCTCGGCAACGTCATCAAGCTGCCCTTAAGCACGGTGAGCTTAGTCGAAGATGTAGGCATGGGCCTAATGGCGGCAGTTATGCTAGCCTTGCGAGCGATGTAAGATGTATCTACATGATAGGCATCAAGACATTTGAAGTAGTACGTGAGCATTGCCCAGAAGGAGTACTGTTTCATTGGCGCTGCGAGCTGCGTGAAGCGACTGAACTTTTGTTTGTACCCGAGCCATGTTACGAGCTGATCGTCGCCGCCTCAGGCCAGCTAGTTCTACCCCAAGCACACCTCAGTATGCCGAGGTATGTGTATCGTAATCCTGGCAGCCAGACATTTCGGTTGCAGACCATGAGCCGGGTTGAACTATTCGGTACAAGATTTTCGATGGACTCGACATACGGTAGTCAGCTCATGAACCCAATCGCCATACTAGCTGAGCGCTTTGATGCGTATGCAAACTTTGAAGACTATGTACAACAAGTTAACAAACGCGTAATTGCACATGTGCCACGTACTGCTCCAGAATCTTTGGGCTTTTCAGACAGGACACTTCGTCGCAACTTTAAAAAACGTTATGGTATTTCGTCCCGCGCGCTAGCCCGTCTGCAAAAGATCAATGCGTACATGGCTAGTGAATGTCAGACGGTGACGCGCCCAATTATGAGCGGCTCCATTGATTACGCTCGTTATTATGATCAACCACACTTTATACGGACGTTTCGGCAAGTAGTCGGTATGACACCAAAAGAATTCTTTGCCGTGTTTGATGGTTTGCCCGAGCAGCTGTTGGCCGCATCGTACAATTATAATCATCACAGGATTGATACATTACAAAAGTAAAGGAGAACTCATGGCGCACACACAATCCAAAAACGATGTGGTGAACGAGTATATTAGCTCACTCGATCCATCTGTTAAAGAATTGTTTTTATCAATCCGAGAGGTAGTTTTGGCAGTCTCGGGTGACCTGGAGGAAAGTATAAAATGGAAAAATTGCTTAGTGTATACAACTAGTCGTAATCTTATCCAAACGGTTGTCGGTAAAGGCAAAGTATCATTAATCTTCTTTGATGGTGCGGAAATTTCTGACAAATATCAACTGCTGGAAGGTGACGGAAAAAAGACCCGTACGATGCGATTAAACTCTGCAGAGTTTAATCAAGAAGCACTGAAAGATTATGTAAAGCAAGCGATAGTATTGGCAGGAGGCAAATAATGGGCAACTTTGTATCGATAATTACGCTTGAAACACCGACAGATGACATGACAGAGCTTCTAAAGCTTGTGCAAGAAACCCAACACATATTTGATAAGCAGCCTGGATTTAAAGGACGACGATTGCTGAAAAGCACGACACAGCACAAGCTTGTGCAAGTGGTCGAATGGGCCAGCGCAGAAGATAGTGCCGCTTGTATGATGTCGCCAGATTGGCAGGCCCAAGAAGGTGTGGCGTTTATGCAATTTGTGCAAGCCGGCAAAGCATCAATGCAACCAGAAGATTTTGTTGAGCAGACAAACTAACTGCTGAGGACCGGGCACTGTTTTATATAGCTTTGATCTGACAACACTTGCAAAATGGCCTGGGCGACTGAGGCGCGGCTAATAAAGGTTTTGGCTGGGCCATGTTCGGTGAGGGTAAAGTTACCGGCTTTTTGATTAGTCAGTTTAAGCACCCGGATGACGGTCCAGTTCAGGGCGGATGACTGTAATACTTTGATGTAATCAACGCCGTCCTGGATGCGTTTTGGATCAATCAGGCCAATGCTTGCGTTCATAACACGGTCAATAAGGGAAATGATGTCATCGGGCTGGCGAGCGCCGCTGCCAGTTAGGCTGACCAGCCGTTTGACGCCAGCTTGTTCCATAACCTCTGCTAAGAGCTTCATGGCATCTGTTTGCATGTTGGCCGGTGTGCCGCGGACATGCCCAAGCAAGCTCACCACAGCATCCTGACCCATAACGGTTGCCGACAATTGATCTTTGATCGTTACGTCACAGGTGACAACACGAAGGTTTGGCTGTTCTTTGAACGGATTTTGCCGCCGAACCCCTGCAGTCACCTCATGCCCGGCAGCCAGCGCAGCCGCCACAAAGGCCCGCCCACTCTTGCCACTTGCACCAAGTACGGCAACCTTCATTTGCTTATTTTGCCCGACGCGTTCGTGGTCGCTGTAGAACCAATACAATCAACATGGCTAATAAACCGGTCGTGATGCCAAAAACAAGCTTTTTAGCATCAATGCCGACTGCAATAATTGCGCCGTAAACACCCGTAAATATACCTCCAAGAGCCAGGCCTTCGCCTATGACACCGTTCTTGCGAAGCACAAAAATACCGGCAGCGTATGAGACGACTCCACTGAATGCAGCAATCATTGTGGTTTTGTTCTTGAAATTTTTGTCTGCCTGGTTGTACGCATCTAATTTTGACTGGAACTCCTGTCCTTGCTTGGCGCTTTTTTCGTTGTACTCCTCGATTTCTTTTTCGTACGCCTTTTGCTTTTCGGCATAGGCATGCTGTTCTTCGTAGGTATATAGGTAGGCTTGATAAGCTGGTGCGGCTGGATACTGCAAGTAGTCGGGACTGTCTGGATATTTGGGAGCACTCAGAAATGACCACAGGCCAAAGCCTATAAAGCAAGCGACAGCTAGTCCAATAAGCACGGAATAAATAAATTCAATGAACGCTTTCATAGTGCCTTTCTTTTACTACCTCTCACTTTACTGTCCGGGCGCATAGCGCACAAGCACCAACTATCATAATCTCAGCTTTATCTCAGACAACTAACTATAATTAGTGTAGTATTAAGAAGTTAATAAGCGAGGGCTCTAACAAAGTGCAACCAGAAAAATCTAATCGAAATCAGAAAATTATTGCGTCGTTAGCCATTTTTGCAGCAATGGCCATCATCGTCTTTGGGGTCAGCGCCTTTTCGGGCGATTCAGGGTCTGATAGCTCGGTCGCAACAGCTACCGAAACCGAAACAACTTTGTCTGAACAGACCAGCACTACACCCACAACGACCGAGGAAACAACTACCACGCCCGCTAATCCACCGGCAGCTTCTACCGTATCACCGCCTGCCGCTGCCACAACAAAGTACAAAAACGGCACCTACACCGCCACCGGCAGCTATAGCACGCCGGAAAGCACCGAAACAATTAGTATCAGCCTGACCGTAGAAAACGATGTAGTGACGGCGACTTCTGCACAAAACACTGCCAAAGACCGCGAATCAAAAGAATATCAAGCAGATTTCATCAGCGGTTATAAAGCCCAGGTTATCGGCAAGGCGCTAGCCAGCCTTAATTTGGGAAATGTTTCCGGATCGTCACTAACTCCTATAGGATTTAATAATGCAGTCGCCAAAATCCGCACCCAGGCTCAGTCCTGATCAATCAGTTTTAACGTTTGAAGCCATTGGTACACAGTGGAAGATTGAGTTGGATGCGCTTCCTAAAAAGGCTCTGAACAATCTATTCAAAGTTATCAAGGCCAGAATTGCTGAGTTTGACAAAGTCTATTCCCGGTTTCGCAAAGATTCGCTTGTGGCTGACATGGCGCGCCGGGCGGGCGAATACGAATTGCCAGCAGACGCCGAGCCAATGATAAAGCTATATGACAAACTGTACGCAGTGACCGACGGGCGTATGACGCCAGCCATTGGTGATGTGTTGGAAGCGGCCGGGTACGATGCCGACTATAGCCTGAAACCAGGCGAGGTTGAATCGCCACCAGCCTGGCCAGACGTGGCGACCTACAAACCGCCAATGCTAACACTAAACCAACCTGTTTGTTTAGATTTCGGCGCCGCTGGTAAAGGCTATCTGGTGGATATTATTGCCGACTTACTTACAGATACTGAAGGCGTTGAGCAATTTTGCATCAATGCCGGCGGTGACATTGTCTGCCGTGGCCCCGAACCAACCCGCATCGCCTTAGAGCATCCTGAGCATCCGGCACTGGGTATTGGCGTGGTGACCATAACCAACATGAGCCTGTGTGGCTCGGCGGGTAATCGGCGGCAGTGGAGCGGCTATCATCACGTGATTGACCCAATAAAACTTGTATCGCCCAACCATCGCAAAGCAGTCTGGGTTGTGGCCGAGAATGGTTTGTTGGCCGATGGTTTGAGTACGGCACTGTATTTTGTTGAACCGGCAGAACTAGCCAAGCATTTTACGTTTGAATACGCTATTGTTAATGAAGACATGTCACTCAACTATTCACCAAATTTTCCGGCGGAGTTTTTCTAAATGAACCCGCTGAAGGCCGTTGACGAACTGCTCAACAGCATCACAATGTATCGATTATTGGTATATGCCCTGAGTAGCCTGGCGTTGATTGCAATTGTCTTTTCGTTTACCGGCGTGTTAACGCTGTCGGGCCCAGGTCTCAGCTTGTCATTGAGTACGCTGCTAGTTGTCTGCTTTGCGGTCAACTGGGCGCTTGCAAAGGTTTGGCGGGCGATGCCCTCAACCGAGTCATGGCTCATTACGGCACTCATCTTGTTCTTTATATTACCGCCGACGAACACTGCTGCCCGTTTCTTAGGTTTAGTCGGTGTGGGCATACTGGCGATGGCTTCCAAGTATCTGTTAGCCTTCCGCCGAAAGCATATTTTTAATCCGGCAGCGATTGCGCTGGTTATTGGCAGTTTGCTGGAAATCAGCTCGGCTATCTGGTGGGTTGGTAATAAAACAATGTTTCCGCTGCTAGCATTTGTCGGCATTTTAATCCTTAGAAAACTGCGCCATGTCACCCTGGCGTTGGTTTTCGTCGCTGCTACGCTCATTACGGTAGTTTTATTTAACTTAGACAGTGATTTAGGTCTTAGCTCCGTGCTGCAAACCGCAGTTATGTCGTCACCGCTCGTATTCTTGGGTGCAATCATGCTGACCGAACCGGCTACCATGCCGTCAACCAAAGGTTGGCGGCTTGTCTTTGCAGCGCTGGTCGGCGTGGTGTCAGTCGCCGAGGTGAGTATTTTAGACCGGTCAATCACAGCAGAAATGGCACTTGTGGCAGGCAACGCGCTAGCCTTTATGGTCAGTCCGCGTTACAAAACGATTCTGGAGTTTGTGCGGCGTCAGCCAGTTGCACCGGGCAGTACCGTGTACGACTACGTCTTTAAATCATCAGAAAAGCTGGCATTTCAACCAGGGCAATACATGGAGCTGACACTGCCACACACTAAGCCTGATACGCGTGGCAATCGCCGGGTCTTTACCATTGCCTCATCGCCAACAGAAAACGATGTCCATTTTGGCATCAAAATTAACGAGCAGACGAGCAGTTTTAAGCGTGCCTTGCAAACACTCGTGCCAGGACAGAAACTTATTGGCGGCCAAATTGCCGGTGGCTTTGTGCTGTCCAAGAAAACTGAGGAAAAGCTACTGATGATCGCTGGTGGGATTGGTGTTACACCGTTTCGAAGTATGGCCAAACACCTGATTGATAGTAACGAGTCACGTGACGCGGTGCTGTTTTATATGATTGCTAGTCCAAGCGAGCTAGCCTTTAAAGATGTGTTTACCGAAGCTGGCAGCCATGGGCTTAAAACGATGCCGGTATTATCAGGTGAAGCCCCACAAGATTGGAAGGGCATGACCGGACCACTGTCTGCTGACGATTTTCAAAAAGTTGTGCCAGACCTCAAACATAGGCGCGTCTATATCTCCGGCCCGCCGGGAATGGTTGATGCCTATAAGAAAATCCTGGTACGGGCAGGCGTGCCACGCACCAGGATTGTTACCGATCACTTTTCAGGCTACTAAATCAGACATCGCGCGTCCAGCACCTTTTCGGCGAAAAACTTCGGTTCGCTCTCACCGTACCGTAAAGTACGGCTCGATTACGATCCTCGCTTTTCATCCGAAAATGCACTAAACGCGCGATGTCTGCGGTCTCTACTATTACTTCGTAAACCGCATGTGGAACACGCCCATGATGACGAGTAGGGCCATCATGCTGGCGCCAGCTAGAGAAATCCAGGCGGCTGCATGGGCTAGCTCACCAAATGTCCAGAAGGCATAACCATCACCGAGCAAAAGTCCGCGCAGTGTCTCACCCTGGAACAGCAATTCCTTTTGCGTCTTCAGTGTCTGGTTGGTAGGGTCTTTTCGTGCTTCGGCACTGACCTCAGAGTATGTCTTGCCGCCAGCGATATCTTCTAGGTGTCGGCCGATATAACCATTGGCATAAGCCTTGGCCTTAATGCCATCGTCAACCTGTTGTCCGGCGTATTTCTGAAGGTCCGGGTACTCATTAGGATCCAATTCAGACGGGAAATAAATTTTTTGGGCTGATAATTCATTACGTACGTTATCTTTGGCGAACTGTCCGCCCCACCAGGCAACTACGCCAACTGCTAGTAGCACCGCAGTCGACACTGTTCCTAGCAAAACTAATACGGCGTCGACAGTGCGACGATCTACTTTACTCTTTGCCATATCTATACCCTCTCTATTAAGGCTTATGCTTGTATGAACATCATTATATGACTATTGGCAAGAATCATCCACAAAAAAACAGCCCCTTCGGTAAGAAGGAGCTGCTTGAAGGTGCTTTAGCGGTAAATTACCAGCTTCGGCCACCGCCGTTGCCACCAAAATCGCGGCGCGGACGGTCTTCACGGGGGCGAGCTTCGTTGACCGTAATGCTACGGCCACCCATGTCGCTACCGTTCAGAGCTTTTTCGGCAGCCTTGCCTTCGTCGTCGTTTTCAAACTCGACAAAGCCAAAACCTTTGCTGCGGCCGGTGTCGCGGTCTTTGACGACCACAGCGCTGGCAACAGTACCGTGCTGGCTGAATGCTTGAGCCAACTCTTCATCAGTGGTGCTAAAAGGCAATCCACCTACAAACAATTTGTACATTTAATCTCTTCTTTCCATAATTTATGGCGCAGTACGACCTTCCTTACTATCTCTGCCATAGATTGTGGATCGAACGTACATTCAGGGTTGACCGAGAACATACTTGTTTTGACACTTTCATACGCACAAGAACAGATAAGACCTGCTTAAGCATCATTTAAACACATACTGAGTAAAATCACAAGTAACAGCGCTGTGTAAGGTAATTGCAAAATAATGTTGACAAAAAAGCATAAGCATGTATAATAATACGTGTTAGTGATCACAAACAAACAGCCAAAAATAAATCAAAAGGAAACAACACGATGTCATTTTTAAAAAGCGGTTTAGCCTTCGAACTTATCCCAAGCAGCAATGCAACGATAGCCGAAATAGACACTTTGCTTGATCAGTTGTAATAACTACTCACTGCACTAACAGATGAAAGAGCCTGAATCTTACGAGCAGGCTCTTTTTAGTCACGCGGATGTATCGTATAGTCTGGCATCAAGATGAGACAGCCAATTCTACTAGAAGCGGGACTAGAGCTCAATATGGTATACAGACGAGCTGCACGTTTCTTTCCAGAGTATGTTCATGGCGCAACACTTGCGGTTCCTGTACTCCAAGTGGAGTTTATGAATCATGTTGCAGCAGTTAATGATCGCCACGAGGGCTTGCCTATGGCTTTACGAGAAGCCGACAGGCTACAGCTATGTGAATCAGCTGCAGAGCTCGAAGCTGCAATCAGAGGTGCAGATAGTCTAGGAATTGCCGTGAGGACTGATCAGAGTGGATACACTAACCACGATCGGCTAGTTGCCGAGTACGGTTCGCCAAGAGTCACGGAAGATATTGATGTCTTACGATTTACTCAAGATGCAGTCACGGGCGCTATTGTCCAGCCGCGCCACACAGTACAAGATGATACGTATGACCCGCAAATTAATTTACGAGTTATGTCTGATCACGACCCACTCCTGACAGCCCGAGGTGATGATGGTCAGTTTAGGCAGGTGCCCAGTCCTGGCAGGTGGTACAAGTTTCCGCTCGATGCAGTACTGGTTGCGGGTATAGGCTACCGTGAGACTGGTCAACAGATATAAATCGTGGTATATTGAACCCCGTTATTAGCCCTTGAAGCACACAAAGGGAACAGAGTAACCGGAGCAAAACCGTAGGTTTGTCTCCAAAAAACTTGGCAGGGTAGCTCAGTTGGTTAGAGCACAGGACTCATAAGCCTGGGGTCGCGAGTTCAAATCTCGCCCCTGCTACCAAATAAAAAACCTTCCTTTCGGGAAGGTTTTTTATTTGGTCATCGGCTGATTGTGTTCGTGACCCCAGTGGCGGTCGCAGAATTTTGTCAAATCTATTGATTTGTACAAAATATAGCGATGGCAGAACTAGTAGCGCAAGCGGATAGTTATGTCATCTAAGCGTTCGTTCAAATCTCGCCCCTGCTACCAAACAAAGAACCTTCCTTTTGCGGAGGGTTTTTTGTTTGGTGAGAGTGATTGGTCGCGACCCCAGTGGCGCATGGCTCTGGGAGAAGTTTTGGCAAGAATGTATTATTAGACAATGTCAGACAATCCGACTTTTCAAGCCTATGACCGCTACGCTGACGTTTATGATCAAGAGGTTGTTGATTTTTGGGAGCAGTTTCCAACTGAATTTATCCAGGCGTTTCAGGAGCAGGCGCCAGGCAACCGGGTGCTCAATCTGGGCAGTGGATCGGGCAGGGATGCAGTATTGCTCAGGCAGCTGGGGTTTGAAGTGACTTGTGTCGATGCGTCAGCGGCAATGGTAGACATGACCCGCATGCTGGGTTTTACATCTGTGCAGGCTGACTTTAGGACGCTTGATTTTACACCTGAGAGTTTTGACGGTATTTGGGCCTATACGTCTTTGATTCATATTCCAAAATCCGAGGCCGAAGAAGTCCTTCGGTCAGTGCGTGGGCTCATCCCTGCCGGCGGGGTCTTGGCATTGGGCGTCATTCAGGGTGACCATGACGGCATGGTCACTAGAGACAGCATGCCCGATGAGGCGCGCTACTTTAAGTTCTATACTGCCGACGAGCTGCGGGGCATGGCAGAATCTGCGGGTTACGAGTTTGTGTATGCCAAAGACTATCAGCCGCGTAACTCGGTGTATCTTAATCATTTGTATGTGAAGCCATGATTAGCCTCAAAGCACTCTCAATTCCAAACGGGCACTATATCGTAGCGGTTTCGGGCGGCGTGGATTCAATTGTGTTACTCAATTTGTTGATAAATCGCAGCCGGCAACTCGATGCGGACGCTACGCACGATCCAGGACGTTTGCGGCTGACTGTGGCGCATTATGATCACGGCATCCGCCCAGACTCTGAAGCTGATCGACTGTTTGTGCAGCAGCAAGCCGAAGCTTACGGATTGCCATTTGTATTTGATGCTGGCAACCTTGGTCCGGACTGCTCAGAGGCATTAGCTCGAGAAAAACGCTACGAATTTTTGCATAAAATTGTCCAGATAACCGGTGCGGACGGGATTATGACGGCACATCATAATGACGATGTATTAGAAACGGCGATTATTAATATGCTGCGCGGGACGGGGCACCGCGGGCTAGCTTCGTTGAAGAGTACCGACAAGCTTATTCGGCCCCTGCTGGACATCCCCAAACAAGACCTGATTGCCTATGCCAAAAAGTACGAGCTGTCGTGGCGGGAAGACAGCACCAATGAAGATGAAACATACCTACGTAACTATGTCCGCCGTCAGCTGATGCCAAAAATGACGGCCGCTCATCGCCAGGAGCTCATGAAGCATATTCAATCGACCGCTAAACAACGACAAGTGATCGATGCAGAACTACAAGATTTGCTGCAGCGACATACAAAACAGGGGATAATGAGTCGCAAATGGTTTATAGGCTTGCCGCAAATCGTGGCGCAGGCTATTATGGTCGACTGGCTTAAGTTACACGGAGCCAGTTACGATAAACAGCGAATTACCAAGCTGGTTGTGGCGGCAAAAACGCTGACTAAAGGTAAAATTGTCGACATCGATAACAGATATATTATGGCAATTGAAAGAGACAATTTGGCACTCAAAACTAGGGAGCGCTAGTATTCCGTGAATCTGTTTTGTATAATAAGTGGACAATTATGGATAAGAAATCATTTAAACCAAAGAAACCAACGCAAGGAAACAAGGGCTTTAAGAACATAGGCTTTATTGCCATGGTGTTTTTGATTGGCATTGTCGTCGTATCGGCAATGGGCCAACCCGCCAACTTAAAGAGTGTGGCATTTTCGGACGTTATTCGCCGTGCCAACAATGGCGAGATACAACAAATTACAATTCGCGGCAACGATCTCGAAGTAACCAAGAAGGGCGAAGATAAGCCCAGCGAAAAGTCACGCAAAGAAGCTGGTTCAAGTATTTACGAACAAGGACTTAGTAACCGCGAAGTCTCAGTTGAAATTAAGCCAGAATCGACTACAACCACAACTTGGCTCAATGTTGGTGGCACACTGCTAATCCCAATTATTATGCTACTTGGCATATTCTGGCTGTTGCGCGGAGCCCAAGGGCAGGGAAATCAAGCTATGAGCTTCGGCAAGAGCCGCGCCCGGTTGTACGGGAACGAAAAAGGAAAGGTTGTCTTTGATGATGTCGCAGGGGCCAATGAAGCCAAAACTGATTTACAGGAAGTTGTTGAGTTTTTGAAGTTCCCCAAAAAGTTCGAAGCTGTCGGAGCCAAAATCCCTAAAGGTGTTTTGCTGATTGGCCCGCCGGGAACAGGTAAGACCATGATGGCCCGGGCCGTTGCCGGCGAAGCAAATGTGCCGTTCTTCAGCATTTCTGGTTCGGAATTCGTCGAAATGTTTGTTGGTGTTGGTGCTTCACGAGTTCGCGACTTGTTTGCCAAGGCCAAGAAAAATTCACCATGCATTATCTTCATTGATGAAATTGACGCCGTTGGACGCCGCCGTGGTAGCGGTATGGGAGGTGGTCATGACGAGCGCGAGCAGACACTTAACCAGATTTTGGTTGAAATGGACGGCTTTGAACAGGGAACCAATGTGATTGTGCTGGCCGCTACCAACCGTGCTGATGTGCTTGATCCAGCTTTGTTGCGTCCCGGACGGTTTGACCGCCGTGTGAATATTGACTTGCCTGATCGTAAAGATCGTTTAGCGATCCTCAAGATTCACTTTGCCAAAAAGCCGGCCGCCAAAGATGTTGACCTTGATTCCCTGGCCGCTAAATCTGCCGGTTCATCCGGTGCCGATCTGATGAATATCGCTAACGAAGCGGCCATTATTGCCGCTCGCAACAACCGCAAGCAGATTACCGGCGATGATGTGACCGCTGCCTTTGAGAAGGTTGCCATTGGCCCAGAGCGCAAGAGCAAAGTGATGAGCGAACGCGAAAAGCAAATAACTGCCTATCACGAAGCAGGACACGCAGTTGTCGGCCATGTTTTGCCTGATAGCGACATGGTGCATAAGGTAACGATTATCCCCCGTGGCGGTACAGGTGGTGTCACTTGGTTTATTCCGCCCGAAGACAAAAGCTACCACTCCATTGTTGAGTACAAGGATATCTTAGCTAGAATGTTGGGTGGCCGAGTGGCCGAAGAAGTGATGTTTGGTTCCGACCATGTAACCACTGGCGCTGGCAATGACTTACAAAAGGCTGCTGAGTTGGCCAGGGAAATGGTGATCAACCAGGGAATGGGCAAGAAGTTGCGCAACCAGGTGTTTCAC
>JAHBAU020000013.1 GCA_018499905.2 Candidatus Saccharimonadota bacterium
CACACCAGTAGGTCAGGTCGCATCAGTCACCAACCCACGCAACGCAGTAACGAAGTATCAATATGATGTTGTTGGGCGTGTTACGACTGTAACGGATGCACTACAAGGCAAAGCCAGTTTTGTGTATGACAATGTTGGTAATGTCACAGGTGTGACTAATGCCAATGGCAAAACATCAACCCGTGCTTATGATGCCAACAACCGTGTAACACGCATCGTTGATGAGATGTCGTTTGCAACTGACATTATGTATGATGCGGTGGGGAATGTGACTGCAACTAAGAATCCACGTGGCGCCATTACAAGCATTGAATATGATGCAAAAGATAACCCGATCAAGGTCACTGACGCACTGTTAAATACGGCTCTGTTTGAGTATGACGCAGAAGACAACGTAACCAAGACAACTGATCCAAATGGTTTTGCGACTACGCTTGAGTATAGCCCGCGCAACCTTGTGACAAAGGTGATTGAGGCGGGAAACCAAATCACAACACGCACCTACGACGCAAACCGTAATGTGCTAAGTGTCACAAACGCTAACGGCAACACAACGACATATACCTATAACCCACGCAACCTGCTTGTGAAGCTGGAGAACCCACTACAAAAAATGCAGATGCAATATGACGGGCTAGGGCAGATGACGCGCCGCATCAATGGCAATGGGGTGACAACGCGGCGAGATTTTGACGCGCTAGGTCGCCTGACGGGGGTTGTTGAAAATGAGAAAGCAGGTGTTGTGGCTGATTCACAGACCAATGTCACAACCTTGTATCGCTACGATGCAGTGAGCAACTTGGTCAAGATTATTGATGCACGAAACAAGGAAACCAGTTTTGTGTATGACTTGCTGAACCGACAGACAAAAGAAACAAACTCACTAGGCAATTCGTGGGAGTATGGTTTTGATGCAATTGGCAACATGGTCACGCGCAAAGACGCACGTGGAAATGTGACACAGTTTGCCTATACCGCAAACAATCTGCTTGCTAAGAAGAGCTATCCCAACAACACATCCGTTACGTTTGCTTACGATGCGACAGGCAATCAAACTTCGATGACGGATGCACTTGGCACAACCAAGAACGAGTTTGATCTGTTGAACCGCATAACCTCTAGCACCAACCATGCTGGGCAGAAGGTGTCATACACTTACGACAAAGCAGGCAATCGCACAAGCATCACATATCCAAATGCAAAAATACAGAAGTTTGAGTTTGACAACACAAACTATGTAAAAGCCATGATTGATGGCGAAGGCAACCGTTTTGACATTACACGCAATGCCCTGCACAGTGTAACCAAGATTGCCTACCCAAATCAAACTCAGGCAAGCTATACGTTTGACAAAGCCGAACGCCTGACCAGTGTAAGTAACACCAAGAATAGCGGTGAGGTAATCGCCAACTTTGTATACACACTGGATGCTAATGACAATCGCACACAGACTGTGCATACTCAAGATGGCAAGGTGAATACCAAGAGCTATGTGTATGACGCGATCAATCGCTTGGTGAAGTCATCTGATACACAAGGCAACACCACAAGCTATGTGTTTGATGCTACTGGCAACCGTGTGAGTATGACAGGGAACACTGACCCTGTTACACAGAAGCGTGTCGCAAGTTACTCGTCACAAGCAACCTACAACAATATCAACGCAATCACCGCGCTGACCACGCAAGTGAGCAAACCCGGACTCGGCACGGATCAACTTGACAAAGTAGGCAAGAGCCTGAACGCCTTCATCAACGGGGTTGAGGCGCAAAAAGGCAAGCATATTGATGCAGCGCTTGCAGATGAGTTGCTGACACTTGCCAAGCAGATCGTAGAACTGCTTGGGCAGGGTGAAAGCATTGATCCAGCTTTGATCGCATCAGGCATTGCGGCCTTGAAGTCAAAGGTGGAAGCAGGCATTAGCTCTGGCAAGATTAACAACGCTGGCACAGGCAATAGCCTGTTGGTGAAGCTGAAAGATGCGGAGAATGACAACGCACCCAGCAATAAGAACTTCATCACTACAACCACGTTTGAACAAGATGCTAATGGTAACCGCACAAGCCAGACTGTAGATAAACAGAAAGTTGAATACACCTATGGCTATGAAGATGAGCTACTACAAGTCTCAAATCTGCAAGTGCTAGGCAATGGCAAATTCAACACCAAAGACAAAACCACCAATACCTTTGATGGCTACGGACGCTTATACAAGCGTGCGTTTGACTGGAACAATGGTGGTGGACAAGGTAGCCAGACCAGTAGCACCTATGTATATGATGGACTGGACCCAATTGCAGATTATCTTAGTGGCACAACAGAGCAGACCAACTACTACCGTGTGCTTGGCAAGATAATCTCTGTTAAGAACAGCACAAGTGATGTGCAGTATATGCACCATGATGGTCTTAACAGTGTGGTTGCCTTAAGCACTAAGACAGGGCTGGTAGGTGAGTCTAACCTGTATGGTGACTATGGTGCGCTGAGTGAATCCAATAGTAAGTCTAGAAACAGATTTACCTATACAGGACAGGAGTATGACAAGAATACGGGGTTGCTACATTTCTATGCTAGAGAGTATGACCCAGTAACTGGGACTTGGTTACAACAAGATAAATACAGAGGACAACTCAATGATCCTATGTCGCTACATAGGTATGGGTATGTAAGTAACAATCCTACGAATTTAGTTGATCCATATGGGAATTGTCCTATATGTGTAGGAGTATTTATAGGGGTTGGAATCGGTATAGTTTATGGATTAATGAACCCTAAAGTGGTTTCTGCTCCGCCTAGCGATCCGGTTCAACAGGAAAAACACCAAGAAGAGATTAATAAACGCAAAGAAGAGATAGCAAATAGCACATTCA
>JAHBAU020000039.1 GCA_018499905.2 Candidatus Saccharimonadota bacterium
AGATGTGTATAAGAGACAGGCCTTATTACGTCCCCTATAGCACTGGGGTAAGCTTCGCGCTCAAAAAGCGTGATTGGATCCTCAAAAAGATACGACCAACGACTCAACTCGAAAACGATCAGCTCCTCGGCAAGTACCACCGTCTTCGACTTATTACTGACCCAAAAGCGGATAGTGTCAGAACACGCTTAACTGGCAACGATTTACGCGTTACCGTTCCTATTCATCTTGCTGCCAATGATCCAAAAGTTCAGCTGGCTGTTAAAAAGGCAGCTATCAAAGTACTTAAGAAAGAAAGTGACCAGTTATTGCCGCAACAGCTCCAGGCTTTGGCATCAAAGCATGGCTTTAGCTATCAGTCAGTCAAAACCAAACAATTAAAAGCTCGTTGGGGCAGCTGCAGCCAGCACCAGGACATCGTCTTGAACGTCTTTTTAATGACTCTACCTTGGAACTTAATTGATTACGTCCTCCTTCACGAATTAGTCCATACAGAAGTTTTGAGCCATGGACCTGATTTCTGGAGCCGTCTGGAGCAGGTCTTACCAAATGCCAAAAATCTGCGGCGTGAGCTAAAAGGCCACGCTCCTTACTTCTAGATTTCGATCGTCGCCAGGCTTCAGCTATAATAATCGTTAGCATGATCAGAAGTAAGCTCTTGACGACAACTAACCGTGAAGCGGTATCAGTTGAACGTGAACGACTAAATAGCCTCGTCAACAGCATGGCCGACGGCGTTATTGCCATTGATGAACGCAATACCGTCGTGATTTACAACGGGGCCGCCTTAAACATCCTAGACATAAATAGCACTATGACCGGCCAGGCGCTGCCCACGATTATGAACCTTGTTGATCCCAACAATCAGTCAGTTGATATCGTTGAATTAGTCAGATCGACCGTTACCGCAACGACCAGTCGCGATTACAGCTTGCGCTATCCGGATGACAGCCGAATCAACCTATACCTCAGCATCGCTCCCGTACATTTGGGCTACGGGAAAGGTGGCCAAAAAGGCCATGTACTCTTGCTGCGGGATATTACGCACGAAAAGGCACTGGAAGAAGAGCGCAATGACTTTATTAGCGTAGTGAGCCATGAACTACGCACACCTATAGCTATTGCCGAAGGCAGTATTGGGAATGCAATTTTTATCATGGAAAAAACAAATGATAAGGACAAGACAAAAGAGGCTTTGAACAAAGCACACGAGCAAGTAGTCTTTTTGTCCGATATGGTCAATGACCTCTCGACCTTATCCCGAGCAGAAGGCAATAAATTGAAGTTAGAGGTCGAGCCAATCAATGTAGCCGAGCTAGTGAACGATTTAGTCACTGGTTATAGGTCACAGGCCGAAGCTAAAGGCTTGCAACTTCTAAGTGAACTCGACCCCACGCTCGAATTGCTGAATTCTGGCAAATTGTATGTTCGTGAGGTGCTGCAGAATTTTGTCACAAACTCTATTAAGTACACCGAGCACGGCAGTGTCACTTTAGGCGCACGTCCAAAGGACAAAGGTGTGGAGTTTTATGTTGCCGATACTGGCATTGGTATCAGCCAGGCTGACCGTGAAAAAATTTTTGATAAGTTTTTCCGCTCCAATGACGAACGTGCACGTAGCAGTACTGGCAAAGGGCTTGGCCTGTACATTACGATGAAACTTGCTCGTTTACTCCACGCAGAAATTTCGGTAGACAGCGAACTTAATAAAGGTTCACGATTTAGCATTTTTATACCTAATTTAGGCTAGACTTAGTGTGAAGCGTGCTTTCCATGCCGGTGTTTGGACGACCTAGTTTTAGGCTGAGTATGCATAGCCGGTAGGCAGATATTTCTGCCCTTCCAATCGATTGTGCCAAATTCATAAGCCAACATTGATGCCAATCCAATGACCATCTCGACAAGTGAAATGATCGGAAAATTGACAATAGCCGGAACTAACCGCTGACGACTGCTGATAGATAAAATCATCATGTTGGTTGCCGTCAACAGAACGGCGCTGGAGGCGGTTAGCAGTGTCAGTGTCCCCCAGCCGTATGCGATCGCAAAGACAAGCACGCCAAACGGCGCGATAAGCAGCAGTGCTTCTGCCAGTACGATAAGCATGACCAGCTCTAAGCGACGATGCACTTCGGGGTACCGAACACGCAACGCTCGATCAAACTGATCAAAAAATGGCTTTTCAGATACTAACTCCAAAGCCCCAGCGTTTCGCAAAAAACTATAGCCGTCAGAGTCATATGCCACTCGCCGAGCAAAATACGCTTCGGGCACAACCGATTGACTAACTGCGCCAAACCCACCGAGTTTATT
Organism: Candidatus Saccharimonadota bacterium; assembly: GCA_018499905.2. GTDB lineage: Bacteria > Patescibacteriota > Saccharimonadia > Saccharimonadales > AQU-01 > AQU-01. The sequence continues at coordinate 2,314 of JAHBAU020000039.1, forward strand.
GAGTGTCGACTGTTTAATAAACCAGCAGGTGCTAAGCGCTGCCGGTCGGTTAAAGATACGCCGAGGCACCGCTAGCTGCCACCAGTATCTTAACGGCTGAATGAAGCCATCCAACACTCCGCCAGCTACATGCCGTGGTAGCACCGACACCATCGACTTCTGGACAATACTCACATGCGCCACGAGCGCACTAATTGTCTGATGGCCGAGTCGGCTATCGGCGCCGCAGAATAATACCCATTCGCCACTCGCCGCTTTTAAAAGTTGCTCATATGCCTGGTTTTTGGCCACCCAGTTTTCTTTGGGTGATTGGCCGTGTAAAAACCGCACGCCAGCTTGAGCATAGGCTTTAATGACGTCACTGGTCGAATCTTGTGAGCAGTCGTCATAGACCAGTACTTCTAGTTTTGGGTAGTCGCTAGCCAGGACTGAATCTAGCAATTTTCCCAGGCTTTCGGTTTCATTTCGGGCGGGTATGGCAACCGTAACCGTAGGTAATTCACTTATCGGCCGCCCATCAAGACTCCCTTTAGGCGTCATGCGACTTAAACGCCGAAACGTTGTTATAAGCAGCGTCACTGCTGTGCCTACTTGCAGCACAGCCAGCGTCATCAGGACATTTCTCAGGCTAAAGAACTGAGGATAGCTTTGCTCTGCCCAAAGCAGCCCCAAGCCGATTATGGTTATCCCGGCCAAAACGAGCGACGTTCGCCGAGTCGTTTTTTGTAAATACTGCTGATGCATCCGCCCTTTGCCAACCCTGAGTAGATTCAGAATGCGAAAGAGCTGACAAAATAGCAAAACCCATGCACCAATGCCTAAGTAGGCAATGACAAGTTGCCCATGTACAAAACAGCCTAGTGCGACCACAACTATGCTTGCCCAAGCGCGAAAGCGCCACAAAAAGCGCGAATACAAACAGAGCTCTAGGACAATTGCCGTAAATAATAGCACAAGCATCTTGCATCTTATTGTACACGACCAGTTCTTCTCTCTTGACCTTTTGGATGTTATTTTGTATTATTGACAGCGAACGGCTTACCATATAGGTAGGCTTTTTTAATAGCGTGAAGAAAGAGAGTGGAACGTGGCAAGTAAAGATCAGCCCGCGAAGAAACGCCGCATACGAAAAGTAGCTCCGACGGTGCGTCAGCAAGCAGCAGCCGCGGCTGAACCAAAGCGCGAAAAACGACGTCGTATAAAGAAAGTGACTGGCAAAGCGTCACGCCCACTTCGAGCTGCCTACCACTTCGGAAGAAAAGAAGTCTACCTGCCAATGCCCGATACCAAAGTTGGCCGCTTTTTGAACAAACGCCGCTCTTTTATCCCACGATATTTCAAAGAGTCCTGGCAAGAACTACGCAAGGTCACCTGGCCTAACCGCAAAGAAACAACCAAATTGACACTAGCCGTGTTTACGTTTGCCATCGTCTTTGGATTGCTCGTTGCCATCGTTGACTTTGGGCTAGACCGACTATTTAGAAAGATATTCTTAGACTAAGAGGAGTTTATAATGAACAAACGCTACGACACCAGCAAACAATGGTACGCCATTCACACCTATAGTGGTTACGAAGAAAAAGTTGCCGAAAGCATCCGCCAACGCGCTGATTCTTTGGACATGAAAGACAAAATTTTTGACGTCCTTGTCCCCAAAGAAAAAATGATTGAAATCAAAAACGGCAAACGTAAAGTTGTCGAAAAGCGCATCTTCCAGGGCTATGTACTTGTCCAGATGAAGTTGTCTGAGGATGCTTGGTACATTGTGCGTAACACCCCATCCGTGACTGGCTTTGTGGGCAGCGGCACCGAGCCAACTCCTGTTAGCCAAGACGAAATGGAAAAGATCCAGAAACGCATGGGTATGGAACAGCCCAAGCACAAGATCGATTACAATGTCGGCGACGTGGTCAGCATTATTGACGGACCGTTCAAAGGCTTTGACGGCTCAATTAGTGAAATCGATGCCCAAAAAGGCAAACTCAAAGTGCTGGTTAACATGTTCGGCCGCGAAACACCGGTTGAACTCGACAGCTTGCAAGTTAAACGAGTCTAGTCTGACAGCAAGTTTATGCCTAATCTCAGAGAGATACTACCAAGCAGCGACGGAACATGGCATCGACAAGTTTTCGGCCTCCTGGATGAGATTGGGGTCGCCCAGACTGTTTTTGTCACTGACGAATCACAAGAGTTAATTGGGGCGATGAACTTGCCCTCAGATCCTGACACGCACTCATTTGCTCATCTTGTGTTGTCTCAGCGGTTAAGTCATCGTAGTGGTGGACAAGTGTACTCACCACGTTCATTGCGGGTGTTCAGCGAACAATCTCCTGGATTATTCTATCAGGTTATATTTGGATGAGCTTTAGACGCGTGATGCTCCTAGTTTTGACAGGGCGTCACCTGCGACACTATCGAGCAGTCTATTTATCTCATCAATTTTAAGCGTACGATTGTAGGCGCTCAGCCAAAGGCGGAAGGTAATATTTTTGGTGGTGTTGTCTTCAGATTGGTAGATCGCGACCGGTGCAAGCGTCGCGTAGGTTTGCTCAGGTTTTTTAGAATCAACTTGTTGCCAAACAAAATCAAAGAGCGATTGATATGGTACGTCATTGGCTACTTTTAAGGTAATGTCAGCACGGATTTTTGGAAACTTTGGCATGGGAGTGTAGTTTGAAGCTTGCGATGCCTTTAATAGCCAGATGAGCGGATCTATTTCAAAGCCAGCACAAAAATCCGGCAATTTGAGTTCGCGTTTTACAGCAGCTGTAAATTCCCCAACCACTCCCCATATCAACCCATCACGGTCGCGCAGTACGGCGCTTCGCTTAGGTTCGTATGGCTTAACCATCTGTTCAATAAACGGATTTTTGTATAGATTTGCACCTTCTAGCGGTTCAAATGTTAACTCGGTGTATACCCCATTATCCCAAAGAAGGGTTGTCAGATATTTTTTAGCCTGATAGTACGGTGCATGCGCATAATACCGTTCGGCCGTCTTGGAATCAGCTGCGAATACTAGTGCCAATGCGTTCACCTCTTTTGGTAAACTTTTTTCGTTTGTATCTGGCTCGCCTTTAACATGGGCTTTACCTAACTCGAACAGTGCAAATCGATTGTCATCGTCTCGCCGAACCATATCACTGCGAATATTGGCGTGTACCTTCTCAAGCAGGCTTGGTGTTAAGCTCAATCGGTAGTATTCCAAGTCTGGGCTTAAGGCGTTGCCAAGCCCAAAGGCGAGTTCGCTATGCTGTCCTACTTTTTTAAGCAGGTTCCCGTGCACAAAGCTATACGTCAAAACCTCGTTTGCACCCAAGGCTGCCAATTGGCGACGTAGCTGTTGCTTTAATTCTAGGTAAGCGTCCTTCCGGACTGGGCTAGCTGAGCGCACCGGTAAAACATGAGCGATATTTTCATAGCCAAACAATCGGCCAACTTCTTCAACAATGTCTTCAGCAATGTCGATATCATTTCGCCAAAATGGTGGCTGCACAACTAGCTCATTATTCAGCGTCACCGCAAACTCAACATTCTTGAGCAAGCCAGCCATGTCTTTTAGCGTCAACTCCGTACCAAGTCGCTCGTTAATAAATTCAGCACTAACAGTCACTGGCTTATAGGCTGCAACAGCGTCACTCGCCAGATCATATAGAGCAGCTGTCGGCTGTGCTCCAGCGTCATTTAAATCTTCGCATAAATGCGCAAGCACCCGATCATTTTGCAGTGGGCTTTGCCCCTTGGTATACCTTGTCACCGCATCAGTAAACAGGCCGTGGCGCATACTTGATCGACGTACAGCGTACATATCGAAGGTGGCGCACTCAATGACAATTGTCTTGGTCGTTTCATCAACTTCTGTTTCGCTGCCACCCATAATTCCCGCCAATGCCACCGCTTGCTTATCAGTCGCAATGACCATATCCTCAGCAGTTAAGGTGATCGTTTTGCCATTCAGCAAGGCAAGTTTTTCACCAGCTCGTGCCTGGCGCGGACCTAGTGAAGGACTGGTAGAATACTTTACGAGCTTATCGTAATCAAAAGCATGGGTCGGCTGTCCGGTCAGCAGCATGTAATAATTTGACCAGTCAACGATATTGTTAATGGGTCGAACACCAAGTCGTGTCAGGCAGGCTTGCAGCCAAACAGGGCTCGGCTTGACGGTAACGTTTTCAACAATCTGACACATAAAACGCTGCACAAGCTGAGGAATATCGTTGGTGACATTCAGCTTTTTATCGGTTGCGTTCAAGTCTATTTTTCGCGGCTCTTTATACCACTCTGGCGATACAAACTGCTGTGCAGTGATGCCAGCAAGCTCCCGTGCAGCGCCCAAAACACCAAAACAATCCGGCCGGTGCGTAAACATTTTATTTTCAATATCGATGACCACATCATCCAGCCCGTAAAGCTTTTTGAATGGCGTTCCTGGCTTTGCCAAGTCTTCGCCAACATCCGCGCCGTCAATTTCGAGTATGCCATCATGGTTATCGTTGATACCGAGCTCTGCCGGACTAGCTAACATACCGTTACTTTTTTGGCCGCGAATTTCACGAACTTCCAATACAAACGGATCTTTGTCCAATGTACTGGGTACGGTCGTTTTTGGCGGCAGCCACGCAACAGTTAAGCCGGCTCGGACATTTGGCGCGCCACAAACCACTTGTACCAGTCCGTCATCACCGCGCTCCACGTCTTTGACCACGCCACCATCATCAATACGGCACACGGATAATTTGTCAGCGTCGGGGTGCTTTTCGCAAGCAACGACCTTTGCCACAACAATACCATCAAAGCGCGGGCCCCAATGAGTTACCTCTTCAATAGCTCCCAATTGTCGGCCAATTTTTTCCAATAATTCATGTAGCGGCAGATCGCGCAACTTTACATCACCCGCATAAAACTGCGCCAGGTTTAAACTAACTTTCATGAAAATTGCCTCAAGAATTCTAATTTACCGGATTGGAACAAGCGAATATCGTCAATGCCATATTTGATCATGGCCATACGCATAAAGCCCACACCCCAGGCAAAGCCTGTGTATTTGGTTGGATCGATACCGGCTTCTTTGAGCACATTCGGATGGATCATACCGCAACCCAAAAGCTCAATCCAACCTTCGCCGCAGACGTGACAGCCTTCTTTATTGCAAAATGGACAGCTAATGGCAAACTCAAAACTTGGTTCGGTAAATGGAAAATAAAACGGCTGAGTTTTGAGCTCGATATCTTTTTGATAATACTCTGTCATAAAGGTTTTGAGCACGGCCATTAAATTGCCGACCGTAATACTCTTACCAACATAGACGCCTTCGAGCTGATAAAACGTATGTTCGTGGCGGGCATCGACATCTTCGTTACGAAACACGCGGCCGGGCACGACAACCGCAATCGGTTCGCCATTTTCCAGCTTGCTCTTTCCGGCTTTTAGGACACGGTTTTGCATGGTGCTGGTATGCGCTGGCGCCACCAGCGGCTTACCGTCAGCGGCTTTTTCGGTAGTCATAAAAGTGTCAAAATCATCGCGGGCCGGGTGGCCTTCGGGGAAGTTCAGGGAACCAAACATGTGATAGTCATCGTCAATTTCTCGTGCTTCTACGGCTTCGAAGCCCATCCGGTAGAAAATATCAAGGATGTGATCAAGCTCGTCCATAAGCGGATGTATGCTACCAAATTCGCTTGGCAAGTGTCGCGGCCGTTTTTCCAGCGGTGTATTGGCGTCGTAAGGCGCAGTAACGTCAAGGGCTTCAATGGTGTTGTCTGCAGCAACTGTGCCGTCAATCCAGCGCTGCAACTCCTGTCGGAGCTCATTCACTTCCTTACCGTAAGCCGCCCGCTCTTCTGGTGGCAAGGTCTTGATTGCATCAAACAACGCCTTCAGCGTCGTTGAACGCATAATCGCCGGCTTATCTTTGATGCTATCGAATTCACTCTTAAGCACCTGAGCCGTGTCAGCTATCTGTTTATTCTTATAAGACATCTTGCTAAACAGTATACCAATATCTGACGCTAAATGGCATAATGAAGCTTATGTCAGAGCAACCAACCTCACCGCCCTTGCCTATCGCCCCCACTCCGACAACCGTCGCGACACCAACTCTTCAGCCAGCAGCAGAGCAGTCCAATCCCTCCGCAGCTGTATCTCAACCCTTACCAAAGCGCCAGTCCATCAAGGAAAGACTCC
>JAHBAU020000048.1 GCA_018499905.2 Candidatus Saccharimonadota bacterium
ATGTAGTTGCGCGCCGAGATGTCCAGCTGGGCGGCTGCGTCATTTAACAGGGAAAGCGCAGCCTCAGTGAGGCGAGCATGCTGCTTGATATCTTCATTGGTCATGTCACTATTGGTTTTGGCGGGTGAATTATACCTTTTGACTTGTTTAGCCCTGGCAGCGGCCACTCGTTCGCTGACTGCCTGACTGTCTTCAAGTTCGTGATTACGGAGCAGCTCTTTATGTACGACTTCCTCAACATCAACATACAGGTCAATCCTATCGACAATCGGGCCAGACAACTTCTTTTGGTAGCGGCTGATCTCGTGCGGCAGGCAGATACATTCTTTGGAGGTGCCGAAATGGCCGCAAGGGCAGGGGTTGGCGGTGGCTACGAGGATAAAGTTGGCTGGAAAGGTGTGGGTATCTTTGGCGCGGGCAACACTAATGACCTTATCTTCGAGCGGTTGCCGCAGGGCTTCGATGGTCGCCCGGCCAAATTCCGGCAGTTCGTCCATGAACAACACCCCACGATGTGCCAAGCTGATCTCGCCAGGTCGAGGGCTCTGGCCGCCACCGATGATAGCGATGTCGCTCGAGCTATGGTGTGGCGAGCGAAACGGTCGTTCAGTAACTAGCGAGTCATAGCGTCGACTAGCCAAGCTGCTTAAATGAGTGACTTCTAGCATTTCTTCTTCGCTTAAGCTGGGGAGGATGCCTGGCAGGGTTTTGGCCAGCATACTCTTGCCGGTGCCGGGCGGACCATTGAGCAGAATGTTATGGGCGCCGGCAGCCGCGATTTCCATAGCCCGCTTGGCTCTTACTTGTCCCACTACACTGGCGATATCGTTGGCTAGCTTGCTCACCGAAGGACGGACAACAGTGGTGGCGATAGCTGGTGGGATGGCGACCGCATTGTTGCAGTGCAGATATAGGTCTTTGATGGTGTGAACAGGGTAGATGGTAATGCCGGGTACCAGCTGTGCTTGCTGGAGATTGGCTGCCGGAATAAAGAACTCGCTGAAACCTAGTTCACGGGCTGCGAGCAGCTTACCGATGATACCGCGAACTGGCCGGATAATACCAGTAAGACCTAATTCACCGATGTAAACTTGCTGTGATGTGGGTTGATTTGCTAGTTGACCCGAGGTGCTGAGGATAGCCATAGCCATGGCCATGTCAAAGCTGCTGCTTTCTTTGGGGGTATCGGCGGGCGCTAGGTTAAGCGTTATGCGCTTACGAGGCATTAACAGATCAGAACTAGCAAAAGCACTCCTAAGCCGTTCTTTAGCCTCATCAATTGCCTTGGCGCCCAGGCCGACCACAATAATTGCTGGCAGCCCCTGTGATACATGGCACTCTACATCTACAGCCAAGCCCCCGGATCCGTTATCGATAATACTAACTACTTTATCTGCCATATTCTCAGTTGAGGTTATGTGTACTAAGTAAGCGCGATTGTAGGGTAAGAAGCGCTACTTGTTAAATGAAAAAAATATGACATTGTAACCATAAACAGGATCGATCGCAGTTTTTTGATTATCGATTTTGGAGTCCCTGGAGTGGGGCGTTTTGATAGCGGTTGGTATGTCGGCGCAGCGTTTGTTTGTCCAATCTCAGAATTTAAAATTTAGAACCAAACGTAGTTCAAAAGGGCAAAGAAAAACCCACCTGTTTTGTGGTAGGTGGGCTTTTCTATGGTGAGATTTTGGTTTTGGTGTTTTGGAGGTGATGTTGTGTTAGAGCTTTATGTTTTTCATGGAACAACGGCTTGCGAGAAGCCGTTGTTACAGATACGTTTTTGTTTTTGAGCACTTTTTTTATTCAAGTGCTATCGCTATCTTATACGGCCACTTTTCCACTGTCAATAACGATTATGCCTAAATTTAGAATAATCCTGTGCATAACTTTGAACGGGTTGCGATCAGGTCTTGTTTTTGGGTGGGTTATCCACGGACTTATGCTCACTTTTTGGGCCAGGAAATGGCCAGGATTCTTAAACAATTTTTGCTAACCCTTAGCTTTTATTTTTTGTTTCGTCTACCAGCCGTTCCGGCTGTCTAGCCGACCTCCTTTTGGCAACAGTTCCAAAAGAGCCTGGACTAGCCTCCATGGAGAAAGGCCGACTCGGGCCTTTTATTTATATTCGAGATCACAGGGTCTTCCAATGGCGGTATCCATGTAAGCATATACAGATTTGTAAAAAAGTGGTATAATATACGATTATGACTACAGATAATCTTGGGTTTGACGGTATTGACTCCTTCCTGGAACGCTTTACTCCAATGGAGCAGGTGGATGTGACGCCTAGGCCTGATCTGATACCCAAAGGCTTGGAGATCGAGGGAATTGTATTTAAACGAGGGGGTAATGGTCTCGATGTTATAAGACGTGATGAAAGAGTAAGTAGGTCCCTCCGTCTGAGTGGCTATGACGGCAATACTTTAGCGATTAGAAAAGAGTTAGTCGATAGGGGCATTATGGGGACGACTGAAGATAATGGTCCCGCCAGGGGCAAGGAGGGTCAGATCGTAGAAGGGAATGTGACGTACTTTACCCATCCTGGAATCCGTTCAGGACTCATGCTGGATGGCGAAATTGACGGAGAAGTACTCAGGCACTTGGGAGGCACGCATCATGGGCATGCCCCAGCACAGATAATGTCGACCTTTGAATATGATGCCACTAGCGTCAGGGCTGCAGTAGACGCAGTTCTAGAACGGCCTGAATTTGCACGAGCGGCTGCCATTGCTGCAGAGCATCACGAGAGAGTTTTTGGGGATCATAGATTGGGTGGGTGGAATTCGCAAACTGTTGGCGAGTATGGTGGGGTGCCGGATCCGGCGGATGGACGGTATCTTGATTATATAAACGGCCAGTTCTAGGCATCGACCAGCTTAGAAGGCTTGTAGGGCTGTTATGTTGCTGGATTTGGTAACTCATTCAGCTTGTTGTGGGCGAGTGGGTTGTAGAGCTTGTATGTGGGGCGGGCTAGTGGAGTGAGTTTGTATTGGATTTGTGTGCAAACCCGCGGCAAAAAGGCAGGTAACTTTGTGCGGCCAAATGCACGATCAGAAGGCTTGATGTGGGCACCAAAAACGTCCATTTAGAGTGATAATTACGAGTTTAAGCCAGGTAAGAGTGCTGCCAAAATAAAGCACCGAAAGAGCCTTGTGTGTTCAAGTAGTTGTTCGGAAAGTGTGCATTTTTTTCTAAAACAGTGTAGTTGTACTCACAACAATCATACATGCATTATTTACATCTTATTAACCAGATTAAACAGGTTAATGTAGTCAACATAACAACTATTTGTGATTGACATAATTGAACTAATTTAGTACTGTAGGCGAGGTAGGTTGCAACAAAAATACCAAAATCAGCTGCTCCAGCTGAGTCGTCGCTCGAGCCTGCGAAAGCGGGTAAGAGCGGTCAGTCTAGAGACCAACGGGACGGCAAGCGCTAAATATTTTACATAGAGCGGATTTGCCATCCCAGGTCTCCCAAGTTTATCCACCCTGCAAGTAGTTTAGTGGGTGAGTCCGGACCAACATCAAATACTAAATTTAAACGAAAACAAAAAAATGAATGGGCACGATCCTTAACTTACGCTTCTTACAAAAGAACTTAACACTCATAGCACTCTATGGAGTGTTTTTGCTTTTTATCACTATGACCAACCCGAATGATCTGCATATCGGGTGGCTACTGTTCCCACTGGTTATCTTTTACTTGGCACTGTATGTGACCTTCAAGCGGCTCCTGGGTCGCAAGGGAACGGGAGTGTCTCCACGGCAGCGCGTTATGGCTGGCCTGGCCGCCGCTATTCCCATGTTACTCATGGGGCTGGGCTCAATCGGTCAGCTCACCGGCCGCGACCTGATTATCATCACCGCCTTCGGCCTCGTCGGCGTCTTCTACATCTCCCGTTTGGACCTTTAGAAGAGGTTGTAGGTTAGGCCGTAGGGGTGAGCTTCTTTGATATGTTTGGTCTAAACTGTTAAAGTAGGCCGCAACTATGAGTAGCCCAACAGATGCTAGTCGCTATGAAGTGATGCAGGAGACGCTTACTGAGCTTAGGGCGTTTGATGCCGAGGCTGGCACGAGAATTGGTGAGGTGTTTGAATTATCTGTAGCTCAAAACCAGGATCTGGGCGGAGTATACATTATGCCTTTTGACGATGATGAGTTAGCCGAGAGAGGTCTAGATTTTGTACCGTCACTGCTTTCTACGACCGATGGTGAATTTCTTGTGACACTTCCGACTGAACTAGAGCATTTAACTCCGTTAATGACAGGCGCATTGAGTGGCAGGATGGCTGTTCACCGCCAGATTGTTGCGCAGTCGCGCGGGTTTTTTGAATTGTGTGACGCTGCAAATTTATTTGTGGCTCACGAACTTGGCCACGCCGACCACGACATTCGGGAGATTGCCAATTTTGGTCTAGAAGAAGCGAATCGGCGACATCACCAAGCCTATATAGAAGGGATGAGGAGTCTGCCATTAGGGACGGAGACCACGCAAGCGATGGTTTACTGGGAACAGAATACTGGCGGGTATCAGACATATCTAAGGCGTACAGGAATTGATGATGTAGCCTTTGAGGGTCGTCTGAGGCAAAACGTTGCCGCTTACGGCGAAATACCCATGGAAGCATATGCCGACGAGTTTGCGCTCGGCATCGTTCGCCAAATGTACCCACCAGCAGACCACGGCGTTTGAATCAATCTAGGTTAAGTTGTAAAATATAGTGAATAGCGGAGGTTCTATGGTTGATAATCTTGGCAGAAGAAGACATACAGCAGCCGATCTTGCCCCGGAGCTTGCGGGCTTGAGCACAGATGAATTGCAGGCAAAACTACAGTTGGTACAGGCTGATATGGACGCAATGTGGCGTGGGAGAGTAATCGACGGTGAAGACCCTGCAGTTGTAGCTTATGAAAGAGATATTACGATGCATGCGCATGCAGTGGGCAGAGAAGAGCCTTACTTGGGAGTTGATGTCACAACACTAAGCGATGTTCCAAAACAGGCTGTGATGCTATCGTTAATTTTTGAAGATCCAGATCGCTATCTACCGCCTATGTGGTTTGATCGGCCTGATCACCCGGTGCAAGGGGCACGGTTCTAGCATGGCCACCGAAGGCGTCGACCCGTTTGAGCAAGAGCATGATATGCAACGCTGGGCAGCAGAGATGGGCAGTGAATACGTTCTTGGGTCGCAAGGTGCATTTGGCCAGCCCTTGGCTGAAATGGACATTACCCGACTAGATGCACTGTCTGGATCGATCAAGAGAGAGATAAGGGAAGATGATGGCTTGCCAGCAATACCTGACGATGCTGAGTTAAGACTGCATGTGACAAGAGAACAGTTGGCTGCGATGCCAGAAGGCGAAAGACTGGCGTGGGTGATTGATAGCTTAGAGTGGTCACTTGATCATCCGCAAGCAAGAATCACACACTTGTTTGACGATTAGTTAACGCCAATAGTGTTCAACCCTGTGAAAAGTCCCACTTTTCACAGGTTAGTTAAATAGAAAGGCCGGAGTTCGGCCTTTCTCCATGGAGGCTGGTCCAGCCTCTTTTGGTTCCTGAAGGTCTTTGTTTGTTAAGGGCACAATATATGTCCGAGAGTGTAGTCCGAAATTCTACTTAAAGTCTTCTCGAATTTCGGACCGATTCCCTTTAGGGTCGATCTCGAGGCATTGTGCCCCCTTAACAACAAAGCCATCAAGAAACAAAAGCTGGCTGCGGCGTTTTTGCCTATCTTTTGCCGCTGTTGGTAAAAGTAGGTCGCCAAGACCCGCTGCAAGCGGGTGGCGAAACCACGCAAGTCCATGTCGTTTATACATATAAACAAAACAGGTAAAACTGTTATAATTTAAGCTATGGATTCGCAAAATCAAACTAGTGGTGGCGCTGCTGCGTCTGCCCCAAACGATGTTCCTGTCTCGCCGCCGCCAGTAGAGGTGGCTGCTGGTCCAGATCCGACGACGGACATTCAAGAAGCGATCAGTTCTAAAGTTGCCAATGCTCATGTGCAGCAGGTGATGGGCGGCGCGCCGGCTAACGGTGACACGCCAGTTGTGCCCGTACCTCCGGCAGGTGGACTTACTATCACCGCACCGCAGATTGCTGACGATAATGATCTGATTGAACCGGAGTGGGTGGATAGCGCCAAGGCCATCGTTGAGCGTACTCACGACGATCCTTATCAACAGAACAAAGAGATTGGCAAACTTAAAGCAGACTATATGCTGAAACGGTATAAGAAACAGATTAAGGTCTCCGAGGAGTAGAGCTGAAGTATATGGCACATTTTGCTCCAAAACCTGCGCTTCGTCGCTCACTGTACCTGACAAGTACAGCTCGCTTACGATGCTCGTTTTTGAACCAAACTGCGCTCATATATTCAGCTCTCAACAAGGAAGTGATATAAGATATGGCGCAATTCCTTGGCATCCTCTTTATCGTTCTGCCGCTCATCGGAGCCGGCGGTTTTTTGTTTTATAAGCTGTACTACCAGAAGCTGATGCGCGAGCAGAAGAACTTTGAACGCGGTCTCAAGATGGTGCCGCTGCTCATCCACCTGCCGCCAATGAGTGATGACACCGATGAAAACGGGCGTGATGTTCGTGACTTAATTGATGAAAACGTCTCCAAATCACAGGTGTTATACAGCATTATCGCCAGCACACTCACCAAAGGCTTTAAAAGCCGCTTCTACGGCCAGCGGCATTTTGGGTTTGAGATTATCGCCAGCAAAGGTTTTGTGCATTACTACGCCTCGGTGCCGGTGGCCTTGGTAGACGTAGTCAAGCAGGCGGTCATTAGCGCTTATCCGTCCTCACAGCTAGAAGAGGTAGCTGAACACAATATCTTTAGTCCGGTCGGCAAGATTAGCGCCACTATGGGCGGTGAACTTAGTCTGAAGGAGAATTACGCCTATCCAATTGCAACCTACCAAGAGCTCAAGCGTGATGCGATGCAGTCAATTTTGAATGCCTTGTCGACGCTCGATAAGGAAGACGGCGCCGGCATACAAATCCTGATGCGGCCAGCAAATCCAGATTGGCGTAAAACTGCCTCAGCGGTAGCCAGCAAAAAACGCAAAGGCGAAAAAGATTCTAAAGGACCAGCCAACGAAATCTGGCATTTTGTTAAGCAGATCCCAATTGCTTTTGCTAAGCCCCCAGAAGGCAAAGGCGGCGGCGGTGACGAAAAGAAGAAGGAGTTGTCTGGGCTGGAGCAGGCCGTGCTTGATTCGATTGATGACAAGACGCGGTATCCGGGCTACGAGGTGCTTATCCGCCTAGTAGCTTCTAGTAATGTTTCGCAGCGCGCCCAGACCATCATGAATAATATGCGCGCGGCTTTTTCGTTGTTTGACGCGCAGGGTAAGAACGGCTTTAAATTTACGGCCGCCGCCGACATGGAAAGTTTTGTGACGGCTTTTATTCTCCGGTTCTTTCCGCAAGAGAACAATAAAAGTATTTTGAATTCGGTGGAGTTGGCCACACTGTTCCATTTTCCGGACCAAAAGAACATTCCGACGTCGCAGCTATCACGTCAGGCCTCTAAGCAGGTGGATGGTCCACGCAACATGCCCGACGAAGGTCTCCTCTTGGGCTACAACGTTTTCCGCGGCGCCAAGAAACCGATTCGTCTGAGTCAAGAAGATCGCCGCCGCCACATGTACGTGGTAGGGCAGACCGGTGTAGGTAAGTCTATCTTTTTGGAAAACTTGGCACTCCAAGACATGCTGGAAGGCCGTGGCTTTGCCTTTGTCGATCCGCACGGCGATACCGTTGACCGGTTGGTATCGATGGTACCCAGAGAGCGCACCGAAGACGTTATCTACTTTAGTCCTGATGATATGGAATATCCGATGGGTCTTAACTTGTTTGAGTTCCATACACCGGAGCAGAAAGACTTCTTGATTCAAGAAGCCATTAATATGCTCTACAAGTTGTACGATCCACAACATCAAGGTATCATTGGCCCCCGTTACGAGAACTGGTTCCGTAACATCGCGCTCACCGTTATGGCGCAGCCTGGCGGCGGTACGTTTATCGATATCCCGACAATCCTGAACAATTATAAAAACAAAGCCTACCTTGCAGAGAAGTTGAGTTATGTCACTGACCCGACAGTCAAAGACTTCTGGTACGGTGAAATTGCGCAAACGTCCGATTATCACATTAGTGAGGTTCTGGGCTGGTTCGTCTCGAAGTTCGGTGCCTTTAGGTCAAACGAAATGATGCGTAACATCATTGGGCAGACCAAGAGCGCTTTTAACTTAAGAGAGGTTATGGACAGCGGCAAATTGCTGTTTGTAAACCTATCGAAGGGGCGTACCGGCGAGCTGAACTCAACACTACTTGGTATGATCTTCGTGATGAAATTCCAGGCGGCGGCTATGAGCCGGGCCACAATCCCCGAGCACGAACGTCGGGATTTTTGTCTGTATGTCGATGAGTTCCAAAACTTCTCAACTGATTCGTTTGCCACAATTTTGTCTGAGGCCCGAAAGTACCATTTGAACCTTGTGGTCGCCAACCAGTTTACAACCCAGCTGACTGATGAGATTCGTGATGCGGTGTTTGGAAACGTTGGTTCGATTGCTTCGTTCCGCGTTGGTGCCGATGCCGATGCCGACGCCCTGAGCAAGAAGTTTCAGCCAATCTTTGAGCGCGAAGATGTTCTGAGACTGCCCAACTACAACACGATTATGCAGATGTTGATTGGTGGTATTCCGACGCAGCCGTTCAGTATGGCGACGATACCGCCGCTGGGAACGCCGAATGAGCAGTTGGGTATTGCGCTCAAGCAGCTGTCGGCCGCCAAGTATGGTCGGCCAAAGAGCATTGTTGAGAAGGAGATTGGTGAGCGTATTGCTACAAAAGAGATGCCGCCAGCAGTTCCTGGTGCGCAGGGTGCCGGTCAGCTGCCGGCAGGTGGACCGAATCGTGCACCGGCCGCACCCGGTGCGTCACCGTATGGTGCCTTGCCAGCCGGTATGCCCCCGCAGCCACCAGCCCGAACTGGTACTGGTAATTTCTTGGATGAATGGTTAGCCAAAAAGCAGACTGCACCAGTTGGCGCCATGCGACCAGCTAACCCGTATGCGGCACCCGGGGCAACCATGCCCATGACACAGCCAGGGATGATGCCTATGACACCTGGAGCGCCTATGCCACAAGCTATGCCGATGCAGCCGCGGCCAATGGCTCCAGCTGGTATGCCACCTCAGATGCCGTACGGCCCAGTTGCGACACCTGCCTATCCACCCTTAGCCATGCAACCGCTGCCCACTGGACCGGTTAATGCCGCTGGTAATGCCGTACCAAACAATGCCGTGGGGATGACCGGCCAGACGTTTATGCCCGATCGACCGGCGCCAACCCAGCCTGCAGCAGAGCCAACGACGGCACCACCGCTGGACGCAGCAGAGCAGGCCAAGACAGAGGAGACCAAGGAGTCATCTGACATGCCGCTCATCAAAAAGCATGCCAAGCCGTCAACTAAGCTGGGCGATGCCGCCGCCGAGAATCCCAAGGATAAACCAGCTGAGACTGATCCGCCAAAAGAAGAGCCAAAGCCGAATGAGCCAGCTACCGAAAAGGCTGCACCAAAGCCCGAAGCGGGCAAGGGTCCGGATTCTTTATCAGTTCATTTGGGCAATACTGATTTGCCAGAGAAGACGGCTGAGGAAGGTGAAGACACGATCTCTATTGATAGTGAGGGGACTTTGCATGTGCGGGCGCATCATGATGATGCCAAGGAGGCATAGGGTAAGTTGCATGGAAATTCTTTCGCAGCTGGCCTCGGCCAGCTAGCGAGCTACCTTTTTGTGTCGACAAAAAGGATAGCCCAAAAAACGACAGGCAGCTTTGATCCCTTGTCGCTTCTGTTGTCAAAAGGCACAAGTGCCCCCAGACAACGCCCTGAAGGGCGGCCTGACATTCAAAGTAACTTAAGTAGAATGTC
>JAHBAU020000003.1 GCA_018499905.2 Candidatus Saccharimonadota bacterium
AATTAATAAACTCGGCCAAAATATCTATACACCAACCTGGCTGGAGCTGAGTAAACTACATGAAGTGAATTTTGTTGCGAAAGTGCTCAAGGAGCCAATTCTAGAAGGGGCTACGCATGGGTTTCCAGATGAGCCCATTGAAATAAGTGGTAGCTAATTTTACGTCAATTTAGAGATGATCTTTGCGAGCGTCGCGTGGTAAAATGGACTTCTTGAATCTAACAAGGAGGGAGCCATAAGGTATGGGGTCTTTTAAAGACTGGCGCAAGCGAATCATCGCAATTTCGGCAGCCGTTCTGTTTTTGGCGACATCGGTTGGTTTTAGCCTGATGGTCATCTGGCAGATCAAGCGTGATAATGACCAGAACAAACAGCAGCAAGAATTACAGTCAGCACTCGACCAGGCGCAGACAGAAAACACCAATGCGTCTGAAGCAAATGAGGCGACAGAGTCAACAAATCAAACTAGCGAGGAGACTACAAAATTGGAAGGCACAAAACTTAGCGGATTTACACCCGTCGCATCGGTTACACAATTACAAATTACGGACACAGTTGCCGGTACTGGCGCAGAAGTGAAGGCTGGCGACACCATAACCGCTCACTATACTGGCGCCCTGGCAAAGGATGGCACGATCTTCCAAAGTTCACTCGATACCGGCAACCCATTCACAAGCCCTTTGGCCAATCTCATTCAGGGCTGGCAAACTGGCATCCCCGGCATGAAAGAAGGCGGTACTCGTCGTTTGGTTATCCCAGCCGCTCAAGCTTACGGTTCGACTGAACGTCCTGGCATTCCTGCTAATTCTGATCTGGTTTTTGACATTCAACTGATCAAAATAGGCGAATAAATAGGGTCTAAAGCACAACATATAGCGTCTTGACGATTAGCATAAGCGCTATATATAATAAAAACTAAGCTTAAATAAGCAAAATCAAAAGCGATATCTTAAAGGGGGAAAAGATGCCAAAGAATATTACTATCTTCACGACCAATACCTGCGCCTACTGCAGTATGGTGAAGCGTTGGTTGGGCGCTAAGGGTTACCAATACGAAGAGGTTAATCTTGACGAGCATCCCCATCGTCAACAAGAAGCGTTGGCAATTAGTGGCCAGTTGACTGTACCGATTACGGTGGTGACGAAGCATGATGATAGTCAGCAGGTGGTGGTAGGCTTTAATTTAGCCCAATTAGCTCCCGCTGTCGCTTAAGCTCGATTCTAGAAAGCGCCCTTTGATCCAAAAATTCCGCTTCCGCACCAGCTGTACCTAAAGTACAGCTGGCTTACGGTTCTCATTTTTGAACCAAATTGCATCTTTCAGAATCAAGCCAACCTGGAATAAGGTCTTAGACAGGCTATGGTTTATACTAAGTAAGAAGAATTTAAGATCTGGAGTAGTGGAAATGGCGGAGAAGGTTTGGGATGTGATTATGGTGGGTGCCGGGCCGGCGGCTTTGAGTGCGGCTATTTATACGACTCGCGAAGATTTGAAGACTTTGGTATTTGAAAAGGGTGCAGTTGGCGGTTTAGCGGCTGTTACGGATTGGATTGATAACTACCCAGGCTTTCCTAAAGGTGTGGCCGGACTAGAATTTGCCGATAGCCTCTGGGCTCAGGCGGAACGGTTTGGTACCGAGCTCGAGCTGGGTGAAGTAACCGAAATCGTAGATGAAGGCGCGCACAAGCGGCTCAAAACGACCAGCGGCGATTTTGTCACCAAAACGGTTTTGATCGCCACTGGCAGTGATTACAAAAAAATCGGGGTACCAGGAGAGAAAGAGTTTTATGCTCACGGCGTGCACTACTGCGCCACCTGTGACGGTGCGTTTTACCGCGATAAGCGGCTGGTTGTCGTTGGTGGGGGTAACTCAGCCGTTCAAGAAGCGATGTTTTTAACCAAATTTGCTTCACACATTGATTTACTGGTTCGCGGTGACAAGTTCCGAGCCTCTGATGTCTTGCAACACGAGCTCGAAAAGCACAAAGACAAGATCACGGTTCACTTTAACACCACGACCGACGAAATAGTTGGCGCGGATAACAAAGTCACCAAAGTGATTGGAACCGACAAATTAACTGGAAATAAGATTGAATTTGAAACCGACGGTGTCTTCGTGTTTGTTGGACTGAGCCCCAACTCTGCTTTTTTGAAGAATACCAAGATTGAGCTGGATGAAATTGGCTTCGTCAAAACGAATCAGCACCTCGAAACATCTATGCCTGGTGTTTTTGCTGCTGGCGACATCCGCTCTGGAGCAACCATGCAGATTGCCAGTGCTGCTGGTGAAGGTGCCACGGCGGCCCTCATGATCCGCCAACACCTAGAAGGCCATACGCTTTCTCCCGAACCAAGCATGGTTTCTAACTAGTACAAACTTTTTTCGTATCAAGCCCAGCTTCTGTTGCTAATCGCTAGATGAAACTGAGGGTTGGGCCGGTATATGTATGTCGTAACTCCACATGTGGAGCTTACGACATACATATACCGGCGCGCACCTTGGTTGCAAATGATACGAAAAAAAACTTCTCGAAAGTTGTAACGTGTCTAAATGGGTTGATAGCCGGGGAAGAAATCGAGTACTAGGCGGTTGGCAGGGAACCCAGCCGTTTTTAATTGCTTTTCCAAATTTTCAACCATCGGTTCGGGCCCCGAGATATACAGGATGGTTTGGTCGTCTTGAATTGCATTTAAAATGTCGTGAGCCCGCAGATGCTGTGCATGTGCTTCATGACCAGTAATAAATAACGTTGGTTCAATACCAGCAGCGGCAAATACCTCGCGAAACACCTCGTCGGCGGCTTCCTTCAATGAATAGATCATCTGGACGTTACGTGACTCCTTGGTATCGGCCAGCCATTTGGCCATGCTGCGGTAGGGTGTAATCCCCATGCCGCCAGCGACAAAAAATAATGGCGACGAAGTGTCTTTTGGCAGTACGAAGTCGCCCATTGGTTCGGATATCTCGACCACGTCGTTCAGTTGCAGTTCATGAAGTGTACGCTTAAAACTGCTGCCTTGGTGGCTAAAACGCGTAGTTATGGCTAGCAGTTCCTCAGTTGGCGATGACGATAGCGTAAACCACCGCCTAGTTCCTCGGTCGTCAGCGTTGTCGTGCGGTAAGGTTATTTCTATGAACTGGCCGGCGATATACCGGAATCGTCGTTCGGGTTCGAACCAAAAGCTATAAACCTGCTCATTTAATTTTTCGGTTCTGACAAGCGTTGCTTTCACTGTTTCTCTCCTTTGCTGGCTATAAACCGTTCCGGGTGATTAGTGCAAAGTTCGATGTTCGGATACAAAAACGTCAAAAATCTGCCAAGCAGCCGATTATTAACCGTATAAGCCATGATTGTCAGCTTACTGCGACGACTTAAAAAATAGGTCATTGGATTAAGCACCCAAAAGTTGAGCGTTACACCGGTTGAGCCAAGAGCTTTGGCAATAAAAAAGCCCTCAACAGGGTTGGTGTTGGCGCACGGATATATTTTCGTTTTGGGCCGGATGTGCTTAAGGGTGTTAAGTTCATGGTACTTAAACGATGAAATCTCGACGTTGGCGTGCGGATAACGATCTAGAATGTCGGCCACACGCTGGGCCATACCGTCATCCTTGATTTCGGCCACCAAGAGAGTACCGTCAGCTGCTTCTATTGCCTCGCTAAAGGTTGGAATCTGATGGCCTCCATGCAATTTAATCTGTCGCAGTTCTGCGAAATCAAGTTCGTTTAAGGGTCGGACATCATCCGATAGTCTTGCCAGGTTGGCATCATGAAATACGACAACCTGCATGTCTTTGGTCAGCCTTAGATCAATCTCCATGCCAGCCACCCCGGCTTGTTTGGCCGCTTCAATAGAAGCGATGGTGTTTTCTAGGGCGAGACCGGCGGCCCCGCGATGGCCGATGATTTTTGTTCGCATATCTGACCCTAGTGTACAATAATGTTGAAGAAGATAAACGGAGATAAATATGGGCTATCCATTCAACAAACTGCCATTTGGAAAAATTCAAGAGTTCGTAACAACAGTCATTGAAATCCCAAAGGGTTCAATGCTCAAAGTCGAATGGCGCCGCAAAGAAGAGTTTTTTGCGTTAGACCGCGTCGAGCCGGGTATTTTTGCCAAGCCGGTTAACTACGGCTTTATCCCGCAGACGCTTGATGAAGATGGTGATGAGCTCGATACGTTAGTAGTTACTGGCGAGCCTATGCCAATGGGGTTGGTTGTTGAAGAGTGTCGAGTAATTGGCATGGTAGATTTTGTTGATGACGGCGAAAACGACCACAAGGTCATTTTGGTGCCAATGGACGATCGTCATTACGGTGAAATCACGCACGTTGACGAGCTTGGTGAACAATGGAAGAAGCAAATTACCCACCACTTTACTCACTACAAAGATCTGAAGAAGGGTGGCACCGAAGTCCGCGGTATCGTTGGACCGGACGAGGCCTGGAAAGTCATCCAGGAGTGCTCCGACCGCGCCCAAGCCGACAAGTGGTGGTAAATGATGGCTCAGGCTACAAAGGGCGAGCAAGCTAAGGCTGTAGCTTTATACACCCTAAGCAAAGGGTTCTTGGCTTATTACTTTGTTTTACTGCCTCTGCTTTATGAGCGAGGCCTGATAACAACTAGACAGGTGGGCTATATCGGTGCTGGTTTCATAATGGCCCTAATTGCTGCTGCTTTTTTGGTCGCCAACAGGCTCCACAGCCTATCGACAAAATCATTGCTGAAGCGATCCTCATGGCTAGTGCTGGCTACCTCGATTGTTTTAGTTTGGACTGCTAGATCTGGTAATGTGCCTTTATTAGCAGCTTGCTATGCGCTCACTGGGCTATCGGTAGGGTTAAGCATTTCGGCGGTAAATGCTCTATTGGCTTCGTACACAACCAAGGGAAATCGTTACGGGCTGTTGGCAAATCTATCGATGATCTCGAGTTTGTCCCGAATCGTATACCCAATCCTAGTAGCTGTAGTATTACTGGCTAGCGATAATTATTATCTAACTTTTATTATCGGTGTATTACAAGCACTAGCCATACTACTTCTTAGTAGTAAAGTGTCAGTTTCCTCCAACTTGCATCTGGAATCTAGCGATAACGAAGTTAAGGTGAAACTACTGACCAAACCTGGTTTTAGATACGTGTTGTCTTTAGAATTTTTAGATTCATTTGCGAGCGCACAACTGTTTGTTTTCTTGCCAATACTCTTTTTATCTAAGGGGTATAGTATATTGAACGGATTTGCCCTGCAGGCCAGCGTTTTCTTCGGATATGTTGTCGGAACGTTTATTTTAAGCAAGCTCTCCAAAAAATATTCCGGCTATCGGTCACTTATGATTGCAGAACTGGGCATGGTTATCACGATTTTAGCGTTGCTATACCTAAGAGGACTCGGCCTATTATTATTTGTGACATTCCTGCTTGGTGGCTTTGCCAGGGGTACCTCGCCAATTCTAAAGGCCATGTCATTTGATAACCTCGAAGAGAGAGAGTACAAAAAAGGCGGGGCGATGCACGTTATTGCAGGCGATAGCGGTAACGCGGTCGCACAGCTGCTGTTTGGTCTGCTGATTGGCTGGTTTGGTGTTAAGTCGCCGTTCTTTGCTTCTGCTGTTGTTTGTATTTTCATCATTGTGTTGCTGATTAACCAAAGAAGAAGGGGCGCTATTCACGTATGAGTTGGGATGCAAAATGGACTGGGAGAATGTGGGTGGCGCAGCAATCGGTTCAGGCGGACGGCCGTGTGTTTGAACGGGTGTTACGGGCGCCTGGTAGCCGGATTATCATTGTCAAAAATAACAAATTACTATTGAGCCGAGAAAAGCGCGCTGAACTTGGTGGCGCAGTTGACTACCGCTTACCTGGCGGAAAGGTATTTGACACCAACCAGGCCTATCAGGAATTCATTGAGTCCGGAAAAGACATTGTTGCAGCCAGCCGTGAGTCAATAGCCAAAGAGGCTTTAGAAGAGGTCGGCGTAGTGGTTGACCCTGCAAAACTGGAATACCTCGGCGTTGACATCTTGGGCGCTACTTGTGCCTGGGACTTGCACTATTGGTTGGCAACCGAGTCTGACGAACATTCGGAGGGTGCCCAGTACCATGAGTCAGAAGCAGAAGAAATCGAAGGCTGTGAGTGGGTTACTTTTGAAGAGGCGAGAAACATCGCACTTGATGCTTCTAGGTTCTCTGAGAGCCGTTCTGCTGCGCAGCTGCTTAGATGGCTAGAACTTCATCATTAAAGACCCAGACTTGCCTAACACTGCTTACGCTTATACAATACCTCTGAAAGTATAGATAACTAAGCAGGGGTATTTCATGAAGACTAAGGTGGCGATAAACGGATTCGGACGAATTGGTCGGAATGCTTTTAAGATTGCGTTTGACCGGTCCGATCTAGAGATTGTAGCTATTAATGATATTACCGATACCAAAACATTGGCATATCTGCTAAAGCACGATAGTAACTACGGTACCTACAAACATGATGTCGGGCATGACGACACTGGCATTATCGTCAACGGCCAACACATTAAGGTCCTTGCCGAAAAAGATCCGGCCGCCTTGCCGTGGAAAGACCTTGGTGTCGATGTTGTTATTGAATCTACTGGATTTTTTGTAAAACCAGAACTCGCCAAAGCTCACATCACGGCCGGAGCTAAAAAAGTTGTCTTGTCCGCGCCTGCTAAGGGTGAAGGTGCCACAACCATTGTGCTTGGGGTGAATGAGGACCAGCTGCCAGGCTCATCAGAAGTCATTAGTAACGCCTCTTGCACCACAAACTGTATTACTCCTGTAGCGGCAGTGATCGAGAGCGCTTTTGGGATTGAAAAAGCCATGATGACCACCGTCCATAGCTACACAGCCAGCCAGAAATTGCAGGATGCGCCAGCGAAAGACTTGCGTGAAGGACGCAACGCGGCAGAAAACATAGTGCCAACAACCACAGGTGCCTCAATTGCCGCAGCTCAGGCGCTGCCGGCCTTACAAGGTATTTTTGGTGGCTTAAGCGTCCGTGTCCCAACCCCAGTAGTTTCTTTAAGTGATTTTGTCATTATTACCAAAAAACCGGTCACCGTCGAAGAGGTTAATGAAGCCTTTAAAAAGGCAGCCAAGGAGCCGTTTTATCAGGGTATTTTAGACGTCACTGAAGAGGAGTTGGTCAGTAGCGACTTTATCGGCAATAGTCATTCTGCCATTGTAGACCTCAACCTAACTGCCGTCATTGGCGGCAATATGCTCAAAGTCGTCGCTTGGTACGATAATGAATGGGGCTACTCTAACCGACTGGTTGAAGTCGTCGCCGACACCGGTAAATTACTACAGCAGCAAGCAGGAGCGGCGTAATCAATGAAAATATATATAGGTGCCGATCATCGAGGATTTGAATCCAAAGACCGTATTAAGGATTTCCTGACCCAGGCGAATTACTGGGTCAAAGACGTTGGCGATGATCGCATGGAGCCTGACGATGATTTTCCTCAATTCGCTGGGCGTTGTGCCAGTGAAGTTCTCGGCAGTGATGATCCGCATGCCCGCGGTATTCTTATTTGTGGGAGTGGTCAGGGCATGTGCATGGGGGCTAATCGGTTCAAGGGCATTCGTGCAGTGCTAGCCCACGATAAAGAAGCAGCCCGCAGCTCGCGGACCGACGATGATAGCAATGTTATCTGTTTTCCAAACGACGTGGTTGAAAGGGGTGACTGGCAAGACATCCTGATGTCCTGGTTAGACACGCCATTTGCCGGAGCGCCACGCTATGCCAGGCGTATCAAACAACTTGATGATTTAGGGTAGGGCGCACATTCATGGCAGCGATTGCCCCGACCGTTACCGCAACTGAGCCGCATGCCTATCGGGAACAGATGACTCGAGCTGCAGGTTTTGCCAAACGTATCCATATTGATATTGCCGATGGCCAGTTGGCACCCGTCAAACTACTTCATCCGATCCATATGTGGCTGCCAGAAGGCATTGAGTGCGATGTGCACGTGATGTTTCAGCAGCCGTTGAGTATTGAACGCCGCTTGCTCGACCTCAAGCCAGACCTGGTTATTTTTCATAGCGAGGCTGATGGTGATTTTTATCGTTTGATACAACCATACAAAAAGGCTGGCATTCGAGTCGGCCTGGCGCTCTTGCAGCAGACATCAGTAGAAACTATTGCGCCTGTTATTCAAGACCTTGATCATGTACTGATCTTTAGCGGTGACCTAGGCCACCATGGCGGCCATGCAGACCTCGGGCTGCTCGACAAGGCAGCTGCTTTGCGAGCATTGAAACCGGATCTTGAACTTGGTTGGGACGGCGGCATTAACGATACCAACGCCCGGTCACTGCTTGACGGCGGCATCGATGTTTTAAACGTCGGTGGCTTCATTCAGCGGGCCACTAATCCTCAAGCTGCTTATGATAAACTAGAGTCGATACTAACCGCCGATCGATAGAAGGTACTCTTGGCTACAGAAAAACTAACACTAGAAGCACTCGAGCTGAAGGCGAATGATATTCGTCAGGATATTATTCGAATGCTGGAACATGCTGGCAGCGGCCACAGTGCTGGCCCGCTTGGTCTGGCTGACATCTTTACGGCGCTCTATTTTGATGTTTTGAAGCATGATCCCAAAAAGCCCGACTGGGATATGCGTGACCTCGTCATATTATCTAACGGTCATTGCGTACCGGTGCAATATGCGACCATGGCCCACGCCGGCTATTTTGACAAAAAAGAACTGCTCACCTTAAGAAAATTTGGTTCCCGACTACAAGGTCATCCAGAACGAATCAAGCTGCCAGGTCTCGAGACAACTAGCGGCCCCTTAGGCTGCGGTCTCAGTCAAGCCGCTGGTATGGCTTTGGCGATGCGTATGGACCAAGTATTTCACCGCTGGATCTACGTCGTCATGGGCGACGGCGAGCAAGATGAGGGGAATGTCTGGGAAGCGGCCATGTTAGCTGCTAAGTACAAACTCAACAACATTATTGCCATTACCGACAGAAATAACATTCAAATCGATGGCCCCACCGAACAAGTGATGCCGCTGGAAGATCTTAAGGCAAAGTGGGAGTCTTTTGGCTGGCATGTGATGACGATTGACGGCAATAACATGGAAACGATCATCGACACCTTGGCTATGGCCCGGGCGATTGTTGATAAGCCGGTCATGATCATTGCCTATACCATCCCCGGTAAGGGCGTTGGCTACATGGAATACGACTATCACTGGCACGGTGCGCCTCCAGGCATACAGGATGTACCTGGCGATCCGCCAAAAGCCGATCAAGCTAAAATTGCCCTGCATGAACTCCGGACTCTCCGCGGCAAGATAAGGGGCGAACATGAATAAGAATTTACTGCATTTAGCTAAGGATGTGACATCGGACAACGTGCTGAAAGAGCCAACTCGTAAAGGCTTTGGCCGCGGACTGTTGGAGGCCGGCAAGCGAGATGCAAACGTAGTTGCCGCCTGTGCCGATTTAACTGATTCAACACAGATAGGTTTGTTTGCCAAAGAGTTTCCCAGCCGCTTTATCCAGATTGGCATAGCCGAGCAAAACCTCGTCACGGTCGGTGCTGGCCTGGCTGCAATGGGTAAAATTCCATTTGTAAGTAGTTACGCGGCGTTTAGTCCTGGCCGTAACTGGGAGCAAATACGCACAACTATCTGTCTCAACGAACGACCAGTTAGAATTGTCGGTTCGCATGCCGGACTTTATACCGGCGCTGATGGGGCCACACACCAAATGCTTGAGGACATCGCCCTCATGCGAGTTTTGCCGCATATGGTGGTTGTGGTGCCAGGCGATAGCCTAGAAGCCGAGCGTGCAACACTAGCTTTGGCCGCCGACTCACGGCCAGCGTATCTTCGACTGGCGCGCGAAGCTACTCCGGTGTTAACGACCGAAAAAACACCGTTTGAAATCGGTAAGGCGTATGTGTACGAGCCCGGAGAAGACCTGACAATTATTAGCACAGGAACGATGACGTCTGTGGCGCTCAAGGCCGCCGAGCGATTATTCAAAGAAGGTATTTCAGCCGAGGTTATCCACGTCCCGACCATCAAACCACTCGACACCACCACCATTTTGCATAGTGTCGAGAAGACGAAAGCGGTGCTGACGATTGAAGAAGGCCAAATTGCTGGTGGGCTTGGTGGTGCGGTCGCCGAATTGTTAGGCGAAGAGCTGCCAGTACCCATGAAGCGACTTGGTGTGCAGGATGTTTTTGGTCAGTCTGGTAAACCGGACGAACTACTTGAACATTACGGTCTGACCGATAAGCACCTTATGCTGGCTGCAATTGAATTAATGACACGGAAGGGGAAGTAGATGGCTTTAACACTTGATGAGATGCGAGCGAACTGTGCAGCCGCCAGGGCAGCTATGCAACGCGCGCGCGACAATCACTTCGCTTTCGGTGCCTTTAATTTAGACAACCAAGAAACGTTGATTGCGGTGGTACGTGCTGCTAAAGCCAAGAATGCACCGGTTATCGTCCAAGCCAGCAAGGGCGAAGTGGACGCAATGGGCCTCGACAATATCCGTGACCTCGTTGATAACTACAAACACGACATTGGTGTTGAAATGTACATTAACCTAGATCACTCGCCATCGGTCGAGGATGCGATTGCCGGTATTGAAGCCGGGTTTGAAATGATCCACATCGATATCTCTCAAGCCAATCACGAAGCCACAGAAGAAGAGATTGTCGACATGACCAAGCGTGTGGTGGAGGCCGCCAAAAAAACTGGCGCCATGGTTGAAAGCGAACCGCACTATTTTGGCGGCGGGTCGAATGTATTTGATAAAGCCTTTGATTATGAAGAAGTCAAAAAAACCTTTTCAACTCCCGAAAGCGCCAGGCGCTTTGTCGACGCAACCGGCATTGATACCTTTGCCGCCGCCGTCGGCAACCTGCACGGCAGTTATCCTGTCCCCAAAATGCTCGATTTAAACTTACTCCAAGAGATTCGTTCGGCCATTGAGTGCAATATTAGCTTGCATGGCGGCAGCGGTACCCCTGGGCATTACTTTGTGGAGGCAGTCAAGATTGGGGTGACCAAAGTCAATATTAACTCTGACATGCGCAAAGCCTATCGCACAACCCTAGAAAAAGCCCTCAAGGATAACCCGACTGAATACGCTGTTGTGAAGCTTATGGACCAAGTCATCGCTGCTGTCCAAGCGGTTGTTGAGAGTAAGATTGATATGTTCAACGCCGCCGGCCAATCGTTAGCGAGTGGTGGGTCCAACATAGAGGAGCATCATGAAGCTAATCAAGAGGATTTCAATTAGTTTGCTCAACCGGCAGTCTCTGTGGCACAATAATGCTAATGCATAAACAAAGGGTGGATTCAAAATGAGCGCCGGTGATTCTCAGCTAGATGTTTTGGCAATCGGTGATGTCGTTATCGATGATTTTATTAAACTGCTAGATGACCGCGCCCAAACCTACGAAAACGAACAAGGCAAATGGCTGGCTATGCCGTTTGCAACCAAAATTCCCTTTGATCATTCAGAAGTTGTTCCCGGCGTCGGTAACGCCGCCAAT
The DNA here is from genome assembly GCA_018499905.2 of Candidatus Saccharimonadota bacterium. Classification (GTDB taxonomy): domain Bacteria; phylum Patescibacteriota; class Saccharimonadia; order Saccharimonadales; family AQU-01; genus AQU-01. Next base: position 11,553 of record JAHBAU020000003.1, read on the forward strand.
GCGGCCGTAAGTTTCGCCAAATTGGGGTTAAAAAGTGGCCTGATCTCTAACATTGGTAGTGACGATCATGGACGATCAGTTATTGCTGCCCTCCACAAGAAAAAAGTTGATACCAGATTTATCCGCGTTCACCACAAAAAAGTCACCAACTACCACTATGTGCTGTGGTACAAAGAAGAACGCACCATTCTGATTAAGCACGAAGAATATGATTACGATTGGCCAAAGTTTACGCCAAGTGATATCCCACGCTGGGTTTACTTCAGTTCCATCAGTAAGAACGCGCTTGATCACTATCATGATATGGTGGCTGATTGGCTCAAGGATAATCCTTCTGTTAAGCTTGCGCTCCAGCCTGGCACGTTCCAGCTAGAAGCCGGTGCTGAACGGCTCAAAGAGCTGTACCAGCAAACCGAGGTGTTAGCCGTCAATCGAGAAGAAGCTGCTTATATTTGCGGTGGTAACCGTGACGATATGCATGATTTGTTTAACCGACTGCACGGTCTTGGCCCTAAGACGGTTGTTATTACTGATGGTCCGGCCGGCGCATTTGCTTCTGATGGCCAAAATCGTTTCCGCATGCCGCCATATCCAGATCCGGCGCCACCATTTGAACGTACTGGTGCCGGTGATTCGTTTGCAAGTTGCTTTGTAGCTGCTCTGGCCAAAGGTAACACCATCGAGGGAGCGTTACAGTGGGCACCGATTAATTCCATGAGTGTCGTCCAAAAAACCGGAGCCCAGGCTGGTCTACTGACCGAAGCTGAAATTGAAGATTTCTTAGAAAAAGCGCCTGAGTGGTATAAGCCCGAGCGAATCTAGCTCGTTTACGCTCTGTGCCTCGTAAAAATCATAGCGCCTATAAGACGCTTGTGCTAATCTAAAGGACAGAATGACGAGGTATTTAAGAGAGCTGTTGGCTGCTAAAGAGCCGGCCTTTAGCCAGGCTATTCACGAATTTGAGTCGGCAACCGGCAACAAAGGTGTTGATATTGGTTTAAGTACCGAGATTGAGCAACAAACACAGGCGATATTGCGACACCTTGGCCTTGATCAGCGTGACAGTACACCGCAAGAGGTTTACCATGCCTTGCAGGCCTTGACCAAAAAGCACGATGAGTTTATTCAAAATATCACCGGTCGGCCTAACCTGGCTGATCCACAAGAGTTAGCTATGGTTTTGGGCGAGGTCTTCTACCATCTAGACACTGATCGTCAGGTTTGGGCGGTAAAACCCTCGGTTATGCGCCGCCTGCTCAAAGCCAACCCGCCACGAGTGGTTATGAAAAAGCTTGGTTACCGCTCGGCTGATTCCATGATTAAACGAGAAAGTGTCGCTGAACTACTCCTTGGCGCGCGGATGCTGGAATCTGCTGCCTGGATGACTCGATTACTCAAGTCGTACAAAAAACTTTCGTCAAGTGATTTTGAATCGAGGGCCATTCAGATTGTGGCTATGCGGCCGGAGCGCTGGCAGGGTGTCGAGCAGCAGTTCATGCAGCAAAAGCACCACACCATCATGCACAGCAAAGAATTGGGCGCCATTGGCGTTCTGTCACTACAAGGCAAGATACGGGCTGGCAGTACTATCATGACGTATTTGCTGGCTTTTCATTATCTGAACGAGATCAAGAGCTACAGCTCATTCTTTAAGCTCAAGCAGGTAGATAGCGCCTTTGGGGAGCTGGTGTCTCGCACACTAATGCATGATCCGTCAGACGCTGCCGATGTATTAGGCCGACCGGTGCACTGGAAGTCATTACGCCGCCATTTTGCCCGCCAGGGTGGTGGTGTACCCGAAGCTTTTCAGCCGCATGTCAGCGATGAAGATGTCGCCTGGACTGCTGCCGAGGATGCCTTGTATCGTTTAGAACCGGCACTGAAGTTCTGGCAGGGGCTAGAGTATGTGGGCTTAGATGCCGACCGCCCCGTGTCGTTTAACTTGCTGGATAATACGGTCAGTCTGGTGAACGGCGTGGAGTTTGGCCAGCAGGCGACCTCACACATGCAAGCCGCGCTTGGCAACGAGCTTTTGAGTCGCTATTTGTCCCATAAACAATTGTCCGATCATGTCATTCAACAACTGGAGCCGGCTGGCTCAGATCTAGCCGACCTATCATTTATAGAAGGAGGAATTATTGATGAATTATAGTATTTGCGTGTCCGGTGCGGCGGCTGGGAAAACAGTTGATGGTGCCAGGGACCTTGCCGAACGGGTCGGTGCTGCCATAGCTAAAAGCGGGCACACCATTACCACTGGTGCAACGGTTGGTTTATCATTTTATGCAGCCAAGGCTGCTAAGGACGCCGGCGGAACCAGCATCGGTTTTTCGCCTGCCAACTCTTTACGAGAGCACATGCACAAGTATCGCTTGCCAATTGGTGTCTATGATTTTGTGAACTTTACAGGAATGCAGTATGTTGGGCGGGACGTGCATTTAGTGCAGTCCAGCGACGCGGTGATTACTGTGGGGGGCCGGTTCGGCAGCCTGCATGAGTTTACAACCGCTTTTGAGATGGGCCGTCCGTGCGGCATTTTAGTCGGTAGCGGCGGCACCGCTGACCTTATTCCTGAGCTGTTAGAGCGCATTAAAGAACGACCAAAAGGTCACATCATCATTGATGAAAACCCCGAAAACCTTGTCAAAAAGGTTGTAGCTTTTCTCGACGAAGAATTTGCTGATATCGACACCGAAGATTACATCAACCAATGGTTCTTAAAAGCCTCAAAAGGTAGCCATACTGGCTAAAGTGTGGGTTAGGCGAGGCGAGAACTGCTACAATAGAACGTTATGAGCAAGTTCGAACTAAAGAGCGACTACAAGCCAACTGGTGATCAACCGGCGGCTATTGAGGCCCTGACAAAGGGCTTGCAGGCTGGACAGAAAGAACAGGTGCTCCTGGGGGTGACCGGGTCGGGCAAAACCTTTACTATGGCCAACATTATCCAAAGAGTTAATCGGCCAACCCTAGTTCTCAGCCACAACAAAACCCTGGCAGCCCAGCTATACGGCGAATTCAAAAAATTCTTTCCTAATAACGCTGTGCACTATTTTGTCAGCTACTTTGATTACTATCAGCCCGAAGCCTATATTCCGCGCAGCGATACTTATATTGAAAAAGATTCGCAGATCAATGAAGAGATTGACCGTTTGCGCCACGCCGCGACCGATGCGCTACTCAGTCGTCGAGATGTGATTATTGTTGCCAGTGTCAGCTGTATTTATGGTATTGGTTCAGTTGAAGATTATGACAGTATGGCAGTTGTCATCACTGCCGGCGAGCGCCGGGTACGCGATAAAATGCTCCGGCAGTTGACCGATATTCAATACACTCGTAATGACATTGATTTTTCGCGCGGGACATTCCGGGTTAAGGGCGATGTGGTTGATATTTTCCCGGCCGGTGAAGAAGTCGCTTATAGAGTAGAGCTGTTCGGTGACGAGGTCGAGCGTATCACGCGCATTGACCCGCTGACTGGCGAAATTCTGGCGGACCTACCAAGTCTCAAGGTCTTCCCGAGCTCGCACTACGTCACACCAGAAGCCAAGCTCAAAGTTGCATTGGGGCAGATTCAGCAAGAGATGGAAGAGCGATTGGCGTATTTCAAGAAGAACAACTTGCTTCTAGAGGCGCAGCGGATTCAGCAGCGGACACAATTTGACCTGGAGATGCTGGAAGAAACCGGTTTTGTGAAGGGCATTGAAAACTACAGTCGGTATTTAACGAATCGTGAGCCAGGTGAGCAGCCGGCGACGCTGCTTGATTATTTCCCGGATGACTACCTGATGTTTATTGACGAATCGCATATGACGGTGCCGCAAATCCGCGGTATGTATAACGGCGACCGGGCGCGTAAAGAGGTGCTCGTCGAACACGGGTTTCGGCTGCCCAGCGCCTTGGATAATCGCCCACTAACTTTTATAGAGTTTGAGAAACACGTCAATCAAACCATTTATGTCAGTGCAACGCCTGCCGAATATGAGCTGAGTCGCTCGCCGGAGCCAGTCCAGCAGGTCATTCGACCAACCGGGCTGATTGACCCACATATTGACGTTCGGCCGGTCGACGGGCAAGTTGACGATCTTATTGCCGAAATCCGAAAAACGACCGCCAAGCGGCAGCGGGTGCTAGTGACAACTTTGACCAAGCGAATGTCCGAAGATCTGACCGATTATCTCAAAGACATCAATATTAAAGTTGCCTATCTACACAGTGATGTTGAAACGCTCGAACGGAGCGATATTCTGCGCGATCTGCGGCTGGGTACCTACGACGTATTGATTGGTATCAACCTCTTGAGAGAGGGTCTGGACTTGCCGGAAGTTAGCCTAGTTGCCATTCTCGATGCCGACAAAGAAGGATTTTTACGAAGTGAACAAGCGTTGGTGCAGACTATCGGCCGGGCGGCGCGTCATCAAGAAGGCCGGGTGATTATGTATGCCGACAATATTACTGGCGGTATGAAGCGAGCGATGGATGAGACGAATCGCCGCCGTGCTATTCAGGAGGCTTACAATAAAGAGCATGGCATCACGCCCCAGGGCATCAGCAAGTCAATCGAGAAGGGCATGCGACCGGATTTGCCTGAAGAAGCCAAGCGTGCCAAATTGGACCTCAAGAAAATTCCAAAAGACGAATACAAGCACCTCATTAAAGATTTAACTGCGCAAATGGATCTAGCAGCCGCCAATCTGCAATTTGAAACCGCCGCCGAACTAAGGGATATTATTTCCGATATTAAATCCAAGCTGTAAGTAATCTCGTGAAATATATGACTTTTCACAGGGCGACAAAGTGCTTGGTATACTTGGGTTATGATACATGCTTTGGTTGGGAGTCTACTATTGGCTTGTGTGGGCATTGCTATTGAAGTGGTGCTGACTGGTTTGGTTCGCTTTAGAAAGAAGCATGATACTTCGCTTGAGGGCTATAGCTATATATGGATGATTCCTATTTATGCTTTGTCTTGGCCAATCTTGAGTGTGCTGTACCCGCGACTTAGTACATTGAACATCATCTTGCGAGGCACGATGTACGTATTTATTCTTTTCGTCGTTGAGTACGCGGCAGGGTGGTTACTTAGAGGTGCTCTTGGTGAGTGTCCTTGGGAAAAGCAATATAAGGGCAAAAAATGGGCGGTGAATAGTTTGGTTCGACTAGATTATGCGCCGGGATGGCTGGTAGTGGCACTGGTATTTGAGCAGCTGTACCTTGCCTTAAGATAAAAGTGAGCTTAGATTGAAAAATATATAGAAAATGCTATAATATATATATGAAGTTGAAACATGTGGCCGCTAGCGCTGCTGCGATACTGCCTTTGGCGGCTTGTGGCGGTGAGGCGGAGCCGGTTCAGCAGGATGGTGCTGTTGTGACGCGGCTGGAATGGGTGTCTTTTGCCCATGTCGAGCGCACAACAACGTATACCGAGTTTGGATACTGTGACCCAGAAGTTCTGTTTCCTGATGATGAAAACGACTCGAGCTATCGTGATGCCCAGTGCACTGTTCCCATTGGTGCATACGCTATACAGCTAGCTGAAGCCGGTGAGGGTGATACCTATATGTGGCAATACAATATTGACGAGCTTGAGGTGTTCGATGACTGTGCAAAAAATAGTCGAGATCTCAAGGTACATGACACCGACCAAGCAACTGATAGGGTTCCGGTAGAATTCTGCAGCGACTTTGCGGGTGCGCAAGAGTTGCCAGGAGCCAAAATTGTCTACGACGCCGTGAACTACTACATAAACTTCTCACATACCGATGGCGATATTTTTGTCGGCGCTAGTCGAAGTCAATGGCAGAATATCCCAGTTGGGGGGCCGCTAGAAATTGTTATTACGGCTAATAATGATCTGGTGTGTTACGCTCCCCTTGGTTCGGGCGAGTGCCTTTATGACTGACGTTTTTTGTCGATGACGTGGGCGGCGCCGACGGCGAGTAGTACGGCTGCGCCAACAAAACCGCCGACAGTGGCAATTCTTTTGCCGTGCTTGTGTAAAAAGTTGAGTCCTGTTTCTGGGTCGTGCTCAACCCCATCCGCACTATCTGGAGTAATCAAATGCCTGTTGCCCTCACTGTCGGTAAGGGGGTACACAAATCCACTGAGCGACGGATCTTGCAACTGGTTAGTTAAATGAGGCGCAAACATATGTGACCCGACACTTTCATGCGGCACCTCACCCCCCATGTATACATCACTAGCATCTGGTTCATTTTGGCGCATACGTGAGTACATTATAGTGGAAAAATAATGGCTAAGAACTAGTTAAAAGGATCTGGGAAGCTTAGGCGGAAGATTTAGAAAGCGGTTTTCGTGTAAACCCGAGTTTGCATCTCTACATCTTCATCTGGCGTCCCCATCATCCTGCTGTAATCATGATGATGAGGTTGATGGTGTGTAAATTCATTTAGCGGGACAAACCCGGCGGCCTCGGCAATCTCGGCAATGGCCGATGCTCCCAAGTTATTATCAGATGTGCGCACAAGACCACGAGTGACCAGAATCCCTCGAGTCTTGAGTAATGGAAAAGCATTTTCCAAGCCCAATTCGACATCCTGGCGAGACATATGTTGCTCATTTAGAAGCAGTACAACATCAGCGATATCAACGGGGGCATCATGGGAAATTTGTGTGTCAACCATCTCTCTTGTAGTGTTTGCTGCTCCATCTTCTCTACCAAGGTATAGTCCTCTATCTAAAGCCAATTGTTTAGCTCCTGGACCAAGTAGCCGGTCATACTCTTCAAGGGCTATCTGATTTGCAAAATGTGTTCTAAAAACTGGAATATAAGTAAATGGGTGCCGCCCTTGACGAACCATGGCGATTTGGTCATTAACTAGACTCCTGCTACTCAAGCAAGCTCCCAAATCAAGCACGTATTCCGGCTCACGACTGAAGGGTATGGGCTGGTTGTCGACAATAGCATACTCACTATGCAATTCAGCAACAGATGTACCTGGGAATCCTTCAAACGGGCTTCCTGCTTGTGTAAAGTACTCAGCTAAAAAGCTTTGGTAGGCATATGTTGGGACATTTCTGTCTGGACCTGTCTCCACTGCAGAAGCTAGCATTTTTTGAGCTAACTCACCGTCGCTATAATTTAAAGCTCCAAAAAGCCTAGCCTCATAATCGTCAACAAAAGGTTCATGAAACGTGGCTATGTCCCCGTCGGCTAAGCCAGCTATGGACCCGTGTAACAGGTGGCCAAGTAAAGGGTCATCTAGCCGTAAATCGCGTGGGACACCTTCAACTCCCACAAAGTCCATTACCTCAGAAATGATTATCGGTTCAGCCATAAAGGGTCTTTCTACAAAAATCTATTATACAACGAAATAAGCATATAACAAATATATTAAAACAAAACGATTGTTTATTAAAATGTAATTTACGCTAGTTAAGCATAACTTCTATGACAACTTGTCAAGAAAGTCACAAAATTACTTCTACACGGGTGCGATTACTTCTGTTATACTAATGAATCAGATATGGCAAAACTTACACGCGAGGATGTCTTAAAATTGGCCAAATTGGCAAAGCTGGAGCTTACTCCGGAGGAGATTGACCGGCTTACCAAAGACCTGCCATCAATTTTGGCCTATGTGGAACAGCTTGGCGAAGTCGATACCACTGGCCTTGAACCAACCTTACAAGTTACCGGGTTACAGAACGTTAAACGCCCTGATGAAGTTATTGATTATGGCTACCAGCCTGCTGATCTGCTCAAAAATTTGCCTGCGGAACTTGGCGGCCAAATCAGGACCAAGAGGATCCTATAAATGAGTCAATGGCCCCTTATTGCGGAAATCGCTGCTGCGGTTACAAGCGGCAAAACGACTGCCGTTGAGCAGGTGGAAAAGGCGCTCAAGACAATTGCCGACCAAAAAGAATACGACGCTATCATTGCCACTACGGCTGATCGAGCTTTGGAGCGAGCCAAGACGATTGATGCAAAAATCAAAAACGGCGAGGCTGTTGGACGCCTGGCTGGCGTACCGTTTATTGCAAAAGATAATTATTTGGTGTTTGGGGCCGAAACGACGGCCGCTTCGAATATTTTGCGTGGATTTAATGCTCCATATCAGTCTACAGTCATTAATCGGCTGGAGGCCGAAGGCGCGATTTGCGTTGCCAAAGCCAATCTTGATGCCTTTGCGCACGGGGCCAGTACCGAAAACAGCGACTTTTTTGTGACCAAAAACCCTCATGATACGTCACGAGTGCCCGGTGGCTCTTCTGGCGGTTCGGCTGCTTCAGTCGTGCTCGATATGGCGCCATTCGCGCTCGGCAGCGACACGGGCGGTTCGATTCGCCAGCCAGCCAGTTTTGTGGGGTGCGTCGGGTACAAGCCAACCTATGGTCTAACCTCGCGCAGCGGTGTTGTAGCCATGGCAAGCAGCACCGACACCATGGGTCCGCTCACGCGCAACGTCGCCGATGCAGCCGAAGTGCTTGATGTCTATGCCGGCCCAGACCCACTAGATAGCACTACAACGCCACGCCAAGCCGAGGGCTATAGCGTGACCGGCCAAAAAATGGACCTTCAAGGTGTAAAAGTCGGACTGATTAAGCAATACATGGGTGATGGCATTGATGAGGCGGTCAAAAAAGTCGTATTAGAAGCGGCCGACAAACTAAAAAGCCGCGGAGCGATTGTTGAAGAAGTTGACTTGCCAAGTTTGCCTCTCGCGCTTGCGGTGTATTACATCATCGTCCCGGCTGAAGTGAGTAGCAACTTGAGCCGCTACGACGGCCAGCGCTATGGTTTTTCAGCCAAGGATGCGACCGATCTTGAATCGAGCTATGTGCAGTCGCGCAGCCAAGGTTTTGGTGTTGAAGCCAAGCGCCGAATTATGATTGGGACGTATGTATTAAGTAGTGGTTACTACGACGCCTACTACAAAAAGGCTCAGACGGTTCGTACCAAGCTAATTAACGAATTCGCTGAGGCTTTTCAAAAGTATCAGTATCTCATTGGTCCAGTGGCGCCGACACCAGCCTTTCAGATTGGTGAAAATGCCGACGACCCGCTAAAAATGTACTTGTCAGATATTATGACGGTTGCAGCCAATCTGGTCGGTGTCCCCTCTATAAGTCTGCCGGCTGGAACTGTAGGCAAGCTGCCTGTGGGGCTTCAAATAATGGCACCAATGAATAAAGATCGAGAGCTGCTGCTCATGGCGCTGGCCGCTGAGGAGGTGTTGGCATGAACCTGCTGACGTTGATAGCGATCCTGCTGTTTGTCTTTGCTGGCTCTGTTTTAGCTATGCGATTCGTGTTTAAAAGGCGGGTGAATAAGCCAAAGTATAAAGCTCGCTGGCAAGAGCTGCAGAAATTTTTGGCCAGCCGTGAAACCTGGCCTTTGGCGGTCATAACGGCTGACAAATTGCTTGATGAAGCCCTCAAAAAACGCCGATTCAAGGGCAGGAGTATGGGCGAACGGCTGGTGTCGGCTCAGCGCACATTTAGTGACAATGACGGTGTCTGGTTTGCACATAATTTATCCAAAAAATTAGCCGACGAATCGGCTGTACGCTTGCGGCAGGTTGACGTAAAAAAATCATTGGTTGGCGTCCGTCAAGCGCTGCGTGACCTTGGAGTCCTCGAATGAGCGATTATATAGCCACTATTGGTATTGAGTGCCATGTGCAGCTGAGTACTAAAACCAAACTGTTCGCAGGTGTGGCAAACGATGCGCGCGAAGCCGCACCAAATACCTTGGTCAGTCACATTTGCTTTGGATTGCCCGGTGCGTTGCCGGTTTTAAATGAGAAAGTTGTAGAGTACGCCAGCCGGATGGCTTTCGCTTTTGGCACTCGTCCACAAACCTATAGCTACTTTGAACGAAAGCATTATTTTTATCCAGACTTGCCCAAAGGCTACCAGATCACCCAGTTACAAAAACCAATTATTGTTGGCGGAGAAGTGGAAATTTCGGTCAATGGCCAAAAGCAGACGGTACGCTTAAATCGTGTCCAAATTGAAGAAGACGCCGGCAAAAATACTCACCCTGACAAAGCAGACTATAGCCTTGTCGATCTTAATCGGGCCGGTACACCGCTGCTTGAAATTGTTTCCGAGCCCGACATCACCAGCCCTGAAGCCGCCAAGGCCTATGCTAAAGAGCTGTACTTATTGGCGCGCTACGCCGGCATCAGCGATGCGGATATGTATCATGGCAACATGCGCTTTGACCTGAACGTCTCGGTGTCTAACGATCCAAATGTGTTGGGAACTCGAACCGAAACAAAGAACCTTAACTCGTTCCGGAGCATAGAAAAAGCCGCTGAATACGAAATTAAACGGCAGACCGAGCTGCTCAAAAAAGGGGAAAAGATTGTCCAGGAAACGCGCGGTTGGGATGAAGCCAAGCAAAAAACTGTGTCGCAGCGCTCCAAAGAAGAAGCCCACGATTATCGCTACATGCCCGATCCGGATTTGCCGCCAATTGTCTTAGACGAAGCCTTCATTACTCGTGTTGAAAAAGCCATGCCAACTATGCCCTCGCAGTGGCGGGCACATTTATTACAACTTGGTTTGGATGAAGCGCAGGTGAGTACCTTGCTTGACGCCGAGCTCGAGCACGAGGGCATCACCTATCTGATGCTTATAAAAGATGCTTTAAGCCAAGCTGAATACGCGAAATTCATTGCTAATTTTGCCGTTAACACCGAAATACCGCTACGACGAGATGCTGAGACTGAGCCAGCCATACAGCCAAGTGATCGAGCTGCTTTGTATAGCGGCGTCTACGCCCTTATTCAGGCCGGTAAGCTCAGTTCGACCAACGCCAAAGCCTTGTTTACCGCAATACTGCAAGCCGCGTCATTACCATCTGACTTTGAGGCCTACGCCAAAGACAAGGGCCTAGTGCAGATGTCGGACGAGGGTGCGCTAGATAAAATAGTGGCCGAAGTCTTAGCCGAGAACGAAGCGGCAGCCCAAGATGTGAAGAATGGTGAAATGAAAGCCATCGGCTTTTTGGTTGGACAAGTGATGAAAAAATCGGCTGGCCAGGCCAACCCAGGTGTTGCCACCCAACTTATTAAAAAACAGCTCGGCGTATAATTTCGAAAATATGACAACAAACATTGGTGAAGTCGAGGCACTATATATTACACCTCTTGATGGCGCGCCGGCAGCCACCGTCGATGGTCAAGTACCTACCGTTTTAGAAATTGGAACCCACGGACTGGCTCGCTACGGAGTTGACTCGCGGGGCTATCAGGTTATGCGGTACCACGGACCCAAGGATGGTTTTGAGCCGATTAGCCCAAGTTTGCTGGCACAAGTTGGGGTGGATATTCGGTACGAGCAAATGACGTTTACGCACCCATCCTGCGACAGTGTGTCAATGCCGATCGTACCAAGCCTTCAGCCATCAGTTCAGCCCGAAGTCACGGCATTCTTCGCCGGTATTGTTGGTGATGAGGTGCGACTGGTTGGGCCGCTCCATCATCATGGTAGGTACCATATTGCAGGCGAGATGCCTTCGCATGAATCAATCACTCGGCAAAATACGTTGCGGCTGGCTGTTACCGATGCTCCTGGTAGTATCCTTGTAGACAATTCCTTACCTCAACCAATTATACCTGGCGTGGATGTCGTGGTTACGGGTGATCGGGATGTATTCCTACCCGGCCAGACTGTGACTATCCATCGACCTGGCGCAGAAACGCATTCAGACGTCACCGGCTGGGTAAGTGCCATACAAAACTTGGGTCTGGCTGACTGTGACTATCGCGTGGCAGATATAGAGTATCATCGAGATGCTGCTGGGCTGCGGGTCGCGGTAGGTAGCCAAGTGCTACTGAAGCAACCATAGTCCTAGATGTCACCTGCTGCCTATCCGTGTTAAAATTTAGTTTATGAAACCAGTACGAAAAGCGGTCATTGCGGCGGCCGGATTTGGAACACGTTTTTTGCCGCAAACCAAAGCCATGCCCAAGGAAATGTTGCCGTTGGTTGATAAACCGGTAATTCAGTATGTAGTCGAAGAGCTCGTTTCGGTCGGTGTCGAAGATATCATAATCGTCACCGGTATTGGAAAGCGGAGTATTGAAGACCATTTTGACCGCCCGCCGGCAGACCTCATTGCCAACCTCAAAGCTGGCGGACCAAGCAAAGAGCCTTTATTGCAGGAAATTCGTGCCATCGCCGATATGGCAAACTTTATTTACGTGCGGCAAAAAGGTCCATATGGTAATGGAACGCCGTTGTTAAACGCCGAGCATTTGATTGGCGATGAGCCATTTTTCTTTACCTGGAGCGATGATTTCTTTGTGTCCCAGCCGGCACGTTTTCAGCAAATGCTCGATGCCTATAACGAATATGGCTGTTCTATTTTGAGTGCCATGAAAGCAACAAGTGATGAGGATTACGATAGATATGGTTTTGCAGCGGGGCATGAGCTAAGGCCAGGTGTCATTGAAGTGAATGATATCGTTGAAAAGCCTGGCAAAGAACAAGCTCCGTCGGACCTGGCAAATGTCAGTGGCTTTCTGCTAACACCCGACATCTTTAGCTACTTACGACAAACCGTAGAAACATTGGAACCCGGTAAGGAAATATATACTAATGACGCGATAAAAAAGATGTTAGTCGACGGGCACAAAGTGATTGCGCTCGAGATTGCCAACGGCAAGTACTATGACGCGGGCAATAAGTTAGAATATTTAAAAACTGTTGTTGATATTGCTTTATCGCATGAAGATGTCAAAGACGAATTTCGGGAATATCTGCGTCAGGTTATCGGCCGCTCATCATAAGGTGTATACTATACGTATATGAACACAGAAGAGCGAATCCTCGTTATATTTTTATCGGTCGCATTGGCAATATTCCTGACATTGGCTATTGCCGTCATGGTGCTGACATTGCAGATTTTGAACAAAGTCAAACGCATCAGTGACAAAGCTGAAGATCTAGCCGATAAAGCTGAGGCCGTGGGTGAATTCTTTCAAAAAACGGCAGGTCCTGCCAGTTTGGCAAAATCGCTAACCAAAATGTTTAAAATGTATAGTAAGCATCAAAAGAATAAGGAATAAACGACAATGAGGAAAAGTACCGAACGATTAGCTGTGGGCGCAACGATTGCAGCAGCCGTTGGCTATGTTGCCGGCATCCTTACAGCACCAAAAAGCGGCAAAGAAACCAGAGCCGAAATTCAACGAAATGCATCCAAGGCCCGTACCGAAGCCGAGCATCAGCTTAAGAGTTTGCATAGCGAACTTAACAACTTGATTAATGATGGCAAAGATCAGGCCAACAAAGCAAACACTAAAGTCAAAAAAGAATTAGCAGAAGTCTTGGCCAAGGCGCATATTGCCAAAGACAAGGCCCGCGAAATGCTGTCAGCCATTCATGAAGGCGACGCTGAAGACCGCGACTTGCAAAAGGCTATAACTGAAGTGAATAAGGCCATCAAGCACCTGAAGAAGTATCTTAACAATCCAACAGCTGAAAAGCCTGAAGCCAGTAAAGCCACCAAAAAACCAGCCGACAAAAAGTAAAATAAAATCGACCTGCGGCAAGCAAATCAGTTAGAATAGAAGCTTGAAATGGAGGGTAGACAACCGGTCTTTTTAGTATGGGCGCAAAACAGCTAAAAAACAGTGATTACGTACATCTGCATAATCACACGCAGTACAGTTTGCTGGATGGTCTAACCAAAATTCCGGCCCTGATGGACGCCGTCAAAGAAATGGGCATGGAAGCTGTGGCAATTACCGATCATGGCACCATGTCAGGGGTCATTGAGTTTTATAAAACGGCGACAGAAAGTGACGTCAAACCCATAATCGGCATGGAAACCTATGTTGCGCCACGCGGACATCAAGATAAAGACCCGGGCAAAGACAAGACACCTTTCCACTTAACGCTGTTGGCCATGGACAATGATGGGTATCGCAATTTAATGCGCCTCAGCACCATTGCCAATCTAGAAGGGTTTTATTATAAGCCACGCATTGACCATGAGTTACTGGAAAGACATCATCAAGGGTTGATTGTCCTGAGTGGCTGTATTGGCGGTGAAGTTGGCGATGCGCTGCGCCAAGGACAGGATGAGAAAGCAAAAGACATTGCCAGCTGGTATAAAAGCGTGTTTGGCAATCGGTATTATCTGGAAATTCAGGATCATGGTCATCCGGAGCATCCGAGCAAATGGGCAGAGCAAGAACGCGTTAACGCCCTCATAATGGCTTTGGCAGCCGAGCTTGCAATTCCGGTTGTGGTGACGTGTGATGCACACTATTTGCGGCACAGTGACCAAGAGGCCCACGAAATCTTGCTCTGTGTGCAAACTGGTTCTTTCTTAAATGATGAAAAACGGATGTCTTTGAGAGACTTCGAGTTGCATGTCACTGACCCGCAAGAAATTGTGAAGCGTTGGGGCAAAGATCACCCAGAAGTCATTACCAACACCAGAGCGATTGCCGATCGCTGCAATGTGAGTATCGAGCTGGGAAACATCTTGATTCCAAAGTTTCCGGTTCCAGACAAAATGACTGAGAAAACCTATCTGCACGAAAAAGTCTATCGCGGCCTGGCGATGCGCTATGGCGGCGTAAAAGATGCTGCAGCCGAAAAGATGACAACCAAACAGGCGATGGCAGCGCTGCCAAAGCATGTGCAAGAACGCGCGGCATACGAGCTGCAAGTTATTGATGACATGGGCTTTAACGGCTATTTTTTGATCATTTCTGATTTTGTGAACTGGGGAAAAGATCAGGGGATAATTTTTGGCCCCGGGCGAGGCAGTGCCGCCGGTTCGATCATCGCCTATGCCCTTAAGATCACCGAACTCGATCCACTGTTATATGAGCTGCTGTTTGAACGATTTTTGAATCCAGACCGTATTTCTATGCCGGATATCGATATCGACATCCAAGATACACGCCGGGACGAAGTGATTCAGTATTGCGTGCAAAAATATGGCACGAGCCGAGTGGCAAACATTGTGACCTTTGGCAAAATGGCCGCCCGCAACGCCGTGCGCGATGTGGCTCGCGTGTTGCAGGTACCCTATGGTGATGCCGACCGCATGGCAAAAATGATACCACCTCCCGTGCAAGGCCGTCACATACCGCTCAAAGTGTCTTTACAAGAGAATGCCGAACTAAAGGCCGAATACGAGGGCAATCCAGTTGCCAAGCGAGTGTTTGACCTAGCTACACAAGTTGAAGGTACGATTCGTTCGCACGGCGTACATGCCGCCGGCGTGGTGATTGCGCCGACGGATATTGTCGAGTATGCCCCGTTGGAAATGGCCCAAAAAGGCGTGGTGGCAACTCAGTATTCTATGGGACCAGTGGAAGAGCTCGGTCTTCTTAAAATGGACTTTCTTGGGCTTTCAAACCTCACAATTATCAAAAACGCGCTACGTATTATCAAAAAAGTTTACAAACAAGATATCGACATAAATGCTATTCGTTTGGACGATCCTAAAACATACGAACTGCTGGCTCGCGGTGATACAACGGGTGTTTTTCAGTTGGAATCCTCGGGCATGAAACGGTACTTAAAAGAACTAAAACCAACGGAATTCAGTGACATTATTGCCATGTGTGCGCTATATCGACCAGGTCCGCTTGGTGCTGGCCTGACCGACTCCTTTGTGAAGCGAAAAAATGGTGAAGAAGAGGTGCGCTATGATCACCCGCTGACTGAAAATGCACTGAAATCAACTTACGGCGTCATTGTCTATCAGGAGCAGGTGATGCAGATGAGTAAAGAGATGTGCGGCTTTACCGGCGGTGAAGCTGACACGCTCCGCAAAGCAATTGGTAAGAAAAAGCGCGACGTCATGGACAAAATGGGTAAGCAGTTCATCCAGGGAGCTGTCAATAACGGGGTGCCCAAGCAAGTAGTCGAAAAAATCTGGAACGATATCTTAGGTTTTGCCGACTATGCCTTTAATAAATCGCACTCGGCCTGTTACGGGCTCATTGCATATCAGACGGCTTACCTCAAGGCGCATTATCCCACAGCCTTCATGGCTGCCTTGATGACTAGCGACTACGATAACATTGATCGCTTGGCAATCGAGATCAGTGAGTGTAAGCACATGGGCATCGAAGTATTGTCGCCCGATGTCAATCAGTCATTTGTAGAGTTTGCCGTCGTGCCTGGCTTTGAGCCCTCGGGCGGGCAGATTCGTTTTGGTATGAATGCTATAAAAAACGTTGGAACGGGGGCTGTTGAAGAGATCTTACGAGCCCGTGCCGAAAACGGTCGGTTCGAAACCCTGGAAGAGTTCTTAGCAACGGTCAATCCGCGAATCGTAAACCGC
Source organism: Candidatus Saccharimonadota bacterium (assembly GCA_018499905.2). GTDB lineage: Bacteria > Patescibacteriota > Saccharimonadia > Saccharimonadales > AQU-01 > AQU-01. The sequence continues at coordinate 27,847 of JAHBAU020000003.1, forward strand.
AAGGCCATGGAAAGTTTGATAAAATCTGGCGCCTTTGATCGGTATGAAACACGACATACCTTGCTTGAGAATTTAGATGTCATTATGGCGTTTGCTGCACGGTTACATAAGCAGGGTATCGAAGGACAGATCAACCTGTTTGGCGAGGAAGAGATGGAGCTCGCCAATGCTCGCCCAACTTTGAATTTACTGAGTGATGTGTCTCTGCACAATGAGCGAGAACTGGTTGTTTGGGAGCGTGAACTTTTGGGTATTTATCTTTCGCAACATCCACTAGAATCCTTCGCAGCTATCTTGAGCGATTTGGCGACACCTATCACAGAAGTTTTAAAAACGCCTGAAGGCAAAACGGTACAAGTTGGCGGGTTAGTGACAGATATTCGCCAGATTCTTACCAAAAATGGCCAAAAAATGGCCTTCGTTAAACTGGCCGATGACGAAGCCGAACTTGAGCTCCTCTTGTTTCCCAACTCCTTTGCCCAGACCGAACACCTATGGGAAAAAGATAAGGTCGTCATTGTAAAAGGTAAGATTAATACGAAGGGCCGCGACGGAAATCCCAGTGATGAAGTGAAGCTGATGGTTAATGAGGGTCGGGAAATCAGTCTGGCAGAGGCTAAGAATTATCGACCAAAACAGAAGCGCGGCAAGAAAGCAGCGGCGACCGCTGCGCCACCTGCTCCAGCAATTGCGCAAAAGCCAAAGCTATACCTGAGACTTCCGAGTAGTGAAGACCAGCAACTCCTCATGTCATTGAAGCATGTCATTGACCAGTATCCTGGCGATACTGATGTTGTTCTCGTGGTTGGAGCTGGTCAGGCACGGCAAGCCATTAAGCTACCTCTGCGAGCTGACACGGCTGCAGATTTATTGAAGCAGTTAAGCGAGCTTGTTGGGGCAGAAAACGTCAAACTCCACTAATTGTTGTTGATTAGTTTCTTGCGCGTCGCTTACAGAACGTAACCGGCGGTTTGGGAAATCATGACACAGAGGCCAATCAGGCTAATGACAGTGACATCAAACAGCATGTGATGCAGCACGTAGCGCTCGCCTTTGACCAGCCACTTGCGTATTGCGAATGCGTGCTTGAGGGCAAGCGACAACAGACTGGCGATAATCAAACCGCTAGCCACACCGCTCAACCACGCTAACTGGCCTCGGGTTATGGTAGCTAAACGCGAGATTGCCACCGGTTCTGGCTCAGTCGTAATTGGTGCATCTGTGGTGATTGGGGTTGCGACAGGTTCAGCGACAGTCTCGGTAGGTTGTTCTGTCGGTTGTTCAACAGCACTCTCTGGTGCTGGCACAGGAGCCGGTACGGGTGTCGGCGTAGGTTGTTTATTCGTTGATTGTACGACGGGTTGTGGCGAGGGTGTCGGTGCTGGCGCTGCACTGGCGCTGGCTACAGTTGGCTGGCCATACATGGCGACCACGACTGTTTCGGGTCCGGTTCCTTGGTAATCACTAGAATTGGCGTACCCAAAGCCGACATCGGTATAGTCGCCAAGCAACATATTCTCGCGGTGGCTCGGGCTGTTCATCCAGCCAGTTACAGTGTCAGCACTAGTCAAGAAGCCGTAGGCTAAGTTTTCACCAGCCTTCTTATAATCATATCCAGTACTATCGATAAAGACCCAAGGTGGATTACCTTCAGGGGTGTTATGCGACCAATAGTCCCTAGCAACCATATCGTCAGCCTTGGCTTGCGCTGCTTGATTAAGGGAAGAATTTAGGCTGAGATTGCCGACGCTATTGGCTGCCCGCTGCTGATTCGTAGCGTCTAATAGTCCACTTCGGCTGAGACTGGTGGCATAGGCTAAGACACCGCGTTGTGCTAGTGGCCTACTAAACAGCCCAATTACCAATCCCAGGGACACGATTAATAGGAGCGGCATATAGGGCCAATAAACTTTTAAGAAGTCTTTGGTCGGGTTTTGGTGTTTGCCGTGTCGTTTTTTATTTGCGGCGGTACTTTGTCTATGTGCAGCCATATTCGAATGAGTGTAGTATACCAGATAGTTGCACGGTCGTATAAAATCAAACGGTACAATAGTTTCAGGAGTTTTTATTCATGCCCCTAGTGCCAAAAGTCACACTCGTCGTTATTGCCCATAATATCCGCAGCAGTCACAATATTGGCTCACTTTTTCGAACGGCTGAAGCTCTAGGAGCATCTAAGTTGTATTTAACCGGTTTTACACCCTACCCAAAGAGTGTTCACGACACGCGGCTGCCTCATGTTGCAACAAAAACGCATAAGGACATTGCTAAAACAGCCTTGGGCGCTGAGCATTTATTAAAATGGCAACAAACCAGTGATATCACACAACTTATTAAGCGGCTTAAAAGACGCAACTATAAAATAGTGGCTTTGGAGCAAGCGCCGAACAGTGTCGACCTTCGCGACTGTGCGCTGCTCGGACGGGTAGCTCTGGTTCTAGGCAATGAACCGTCAGGCATTGACGCTGAGACCCTCAGATTGTGTGACATTGCCGTTGAAATTCCAATGAAAGGCGACAAAGAGTCTTTAAATGTTGTGCAAGCAGCCGCCATCGCTATGTATCACTTTGGTTACCTTTAGCCGTATACCGCTGGCTCGCTGACTGTTATAATACTTATGCTTATGGCACAAAATGTCCGACTTGCCGATGAACAATCTACCGCGCGCCGCGCGCGTATTCTAGGCATGGTATATGTGGACACTTCCAATATGACCAACATCCAGCTGTTCAAGGGAGTCATGTCCGTCGCTGAGCTTTATCAGTACAAAGTGATACCGCTGTATGCTGATGAGCACACGATCAATTTCGGTGTTACCACCACCACTTCACAGCAAACGATGGCACAACTGAAAAATCGTTTCCAAGATCAGCGCGTAAGTTACGCGTTGATATCGGACAGCGGTTTTCGTGAGATTATGCGCATGTATGATCCGCCGCAAAAAGTCGTCTACCATGACATCGAAATTGCCTCGGCTGGCAGCCAGGAACTGGTGCAAAAAGTATCACAGATTCTTGAACAAATCCGGGCAGATGACATGTTGGCTTATTTGGTCCAGCAGGCTCACAAACTTGGTGCCAGTGATATTCACTATGAAACTCAATCCAAATTTGTCCGCATCCGACTGCGCATTGATGGAGTTCTCCATGCTGTGGCGCACGTTTCGTTTGAAAAAGCCCATGTGTTGATATCGGCTATTGCCAGTGCCGCCAATGTCTCAACCTCAGCGAATGAACCGCAACAAGGGCATATCTCTCAAGTTACCAAGATGGCCGACGGTTCTGAAGTCAAGGTAAACTTGCGTGTCGAAACTGTTCCGGCAATTAACGGCATGGATATAGTGATGCGCTTGTTCAACATGGACCAAAGCATGTACACGCTTGACCGACTTGGCCTATCAGCTGATGAGCGACAGGTGCTGGAAGCAATTATTAGCAAGCCATCCGGGTTAGTGATGGCTGTTGGTCCTACCGGTTCAGGTAAAACGACGACCTTATATTCAGTCCTAAATAGTCTCAACAACGAAGAACGAAAAATCATAACTATTGAAGATCCTGTCGAGTATCAGTTCGAAGGCATTACCCAGATTCCTGTGCCAAATACGGTTACCACCCATGGTAGTTTTGCCCAGGAGCTGCGTGCAGTTTTGCGACTTGACCCAGATATTGTGATGGTTGGCGAAATTCGAGATAACGATACAGCCAAGACGGCGTTGCAGGCAGCGCTCACCGGGCATCTGGTGTTATCGACTTTTCACGCCAGCTCCGCCTCGGCAGCTATCACCCGGCTAATGGATATGGTAGCGGAGAATCCGCTATTCCTGTCAGCAATTCGACTAGTTATGGCACAGCGCTTGGTTCGGCGCCTCGATGATGCAACCAAGCAAGCCTATACGCCCGACGAGGGAACGCTTGAAGTTATTAGGCGGGTTATTGAGACATTGCCAGCTAATGTTCCCAGGCCTAAGCTTGAAGGCTTGCAACTCTATAGCCCCGGTAAATCAGATGATAACCCTTATGGCTTCCGTGGCCAGCTGGCTTTGAGAGAGCAGTTTTTGCTCCATGGCCCAGTACTTGAACTATTGCAGACCGGTAAGGAGTTTACGGCTGAACAGATCGAGAAGGCGGCGATTCAAAGTGGCATGACCACGATGCTGCAAAATGGCATCCTAAAAGCCATAGCCGGTGAAACGACCCTGACAGAAGTTTTCAGAGTAGTCGGTTAGTTGAGCATGCACTTATAGGGGTGTTGTCAGATAAGCCTAAGTATGCTAAAGTACTTTAGAAGTAAATTCTCTGAAACGAACAAGAGAAGAGGAAAATAAGCAGTTATGAATGTGTTGAAGGCTGTCGAAGCAAAGTATCAGAAAACCGCTGTTGTTGATGTCCGTTCTGGCGACACTGTTAAAGTGCACCAAAAAATCCGTGAAGGTAACAAAGAGCGTGTGCAGATTTTTGAAGGTTTAGTTATTCGTGTCGGTCGTAAGGCCAGTCTGACAAACACCATTACTGTACGCAAAATTGCTAGCGGTGTCGGTGTTGAAAAGACTTACTTACTTCACAGCCCGAACGTCCTCAAAGTTGAAGTCACCAAACGCAGCAAAGTTCGCCGCAATTATCTGACCTACATGCGGGCCCTGACCGGCAAGAACGCTCGTCTGAGCGGTGTCGCCTTTGACAAAAGCATCAATGACATTCACGATACTGCCGCCGAAGCCGAAGAAGAAAAGCTTAAGGAAGAAACTGAAAAAGCCGCGCAGGCTGAAGCCGATGCCAAGGCTAGAGAAGCTGCTGAGTTAGAAGCTAAGGCTGCTGCCGCTCTTGCTGCTCGCGGCAAAGAAGCTTCTGAAGAAGAATAGTCTGAATTCTGTATGACAAGATGCCGTCAGCTGCTCGTCAGCCGGCGGTATTTTTATTATGATAAGGCGCATGATAGGGATTGATGAGGTTGGTCGAGGCGCCTGGGCGGGGCCTTTGCTGGTTGTAGCTTACCGTCAGACGGGGGAAATGCCTAGTGGTATTGGCGACTCAAAGAAGATTATCAAAAAGCGCCGCGAGTCATTAGCACACGAGCTGGAGTTATGTGGCGATCGTGGATTTGGCTGGGTCGAAGCGCAAGAAATTGACGCAGTTGGACTGACCGCAGCCATGCACTTGGCTGTGGCGCGAGCTCTAGCAGGCATTACTGCGTTAAGCGACGAAAAGATCATAATTGACGGCCACATAAATTATTGTCCCAAACAGTTTATAAACGTTATGACTGTCATCAAGGCCGATGGGAGCGTGCCGGCAGTTGGTGCTGCCAGTATTGTGGCCAAAGTTGCCCGGGATGCTCATCTTCAAAAACTGGCCGCCTTGTATCCGCAGTATGGTTTTGATCGCCATGTAGGCTATGGCACCAAACGCCACCAAGATGCCTTGCAGTTGTACGGCATCACACCTGAGCACCGACAGTCATATAAACCGGTTCGCAAATGTCTTAATCAACCACTATGACGACAAACTATGCACATGGACATATTGCCGAGCAATATGCTGCGGCACATCTTAAGCAACTTGGTTACAAAATTATCGAGATAAACTGGAAAACCCGCTACTGCGAAATTGATATTGTTGCCGAAAAGAGTAGCTGTATCTACTTTGTCGAAGTCAAATACCGTCAAACAGCAGCTCAGGGCTTTGGCCTTGATTACATTACTCCAAAAAAGCTCAAGCAAATGACCTTCGCAGCTGAGTTTTGGGTTCAAGATCACAATTGGAAATCTGACTATTACCTAGCAGCAATAGAAGTATATGGCGATCACAACCTGGTTAGTGAGTTAGTAATAATCGAATAAAATGATATAATATAGTAATGTCCGATCTGCCCATTAGAATTAGTGAGCTTCTTCCAGCATTTGAGCGTAGCACCTATGATTCTTTATTGCCCCGCGCAACAGTGTTATGTGGCGAAGAGCTTGATGCATTTAGAAGAGCTACAGCAAGTACTCGAGTGTGCACGGCTATAGCTCCGCTCGGAATGGCATTTTTACAAAAAGAAGGTTATCAGGTAATAAGCGAATGGCACATTCCTAATCACCCGCTTACCCAAGGTGGTCGGCTCGGCCACATGTTTATTTCTGAGCTTGGAGACCCGAACAGAAGACGGCTCGGTGAACATGATGTGGTGATTGATCCGACATACCTACAATTTGCACACGCGGACGCTAGGACTCATGACCTACCAAGTGTGTTCGTAGGACCAAGAGGTGAAATTATGCAAATGATGTCCGACCCAGATTTCTCGATTAACCCTGTCGCTGCTCAATTTTATACAGAAGACACCTGGGTTCCGGCAAAATCCTTCTAGTTATTCTGGGCGAAAAAGGTCTTCACTTCTTTTTGGTCGCGTTGTTTCCAGGCGGTTTGCCAGTCGATCATTTCTAGTCCCTGGTTGTATGAACGTTCCATGGCTGGCGACATGCGTGGGCCGAAGAAGGCTTCGAAGTCTTCACGGAATTTAGGCGAATGGAAGGTACGCGCGGCGTAAATAGGCATTCTATAAAAGCTTAGGTCGTTGCCAAGATTCTCGTGCAGCCATTCCCAGTTTTCTTTGAGCCATTCCCAAGTTGCCGTGCGAGCATGGCGATTTAAGAAGCTGTAAGCAACCCAATAGGCAACATCTTGTAAACGAACAGTATCGCTGGTGATTTGTGCCAGCGCCTGGCTGATGATGGCCGGATCTTTGAAGCTAGTGATGGCGGCGGCTAAAGTTGTTCGTTCCTCGCTTGACGATGACTCATTGTGAAGCCGAAGTAATTTATCAAATTCTGCTTGGCCACCCTGACGAGCAACTGTACCGTATACCGTGCCGCGCAAGTCAGGGTCAATATCAAGTCCGCGGCGAACGTTCTTGCGTGACGGATTAGATTTCAAGTGCGGGGCAATATCTTCACTGTGTTCAATTGTGCTAAACAGATCCCAGCATTTTTTGACAATTGTTGGTTCGTCAGCCGATGAAGACATGCCGAGAATAATCGGCCGCAATAAACGGTCAAAGTGCGATTCTGGTGATTTGCGGTCCCAGCCAAGTCGTTTGAGTTGTTTGGCGGTAAGCTTTAAAATAAACGGCTTCATGGCTTCACGCAGCTGTTCGTCGCCCATCACCATCCGGATTGAACCAATTATACCGCTGATGTTATCCCAAACGGCGTAGTCATCTTCTTCGGCAAAGTTCTCGAGAAAATGCAAGGTGTCGGCGGTGTCGGCCATGCCGGCTTTGGAGGCCTCAATCAGATCGCCCAAAATACCCAGTCGGTCGGTGGCGCTTAAGTGGCCTTTCTTAACCAGTTGGCCCAACCGGGCAGTGTGTGAGCTGTTGTAGGCAACTCGATAAAAGCCGCCGTGATTACGGTTGAGTTTGAAGTCGTGGTGGTCGGCAAGCTCGTAGGTGGCTGTGGCCGCTTCAAACAGATGCGGCACAGTGCTTGATTTTGCTTGTAACGGTATTGGCCAGACTAGCGGCTCGGAAACTTTATGATGCGGGTTGGTATAGAAACGTTGTTGGCTCAGCTCGACCTTGCCGTCGTCGACTATGGCTTTGACGATTGGAAAACCTGGCTGGCTGGTCCAGGCGGCCATAAAGGCACGCACCGGTTTTTCGGAAGCTTCTTCAAATGCTGCCCATAGATCTTCTGTATCGGTATTGCCCCACATATGCTTGGTAAGGTAATACTGCAGTCCAGTCCGGAAAGCTTCAGGGCCAAGGTAGCTATAGAGCATATGAATGATACTAGCGCCCTTGCTGTAGCTAATGGCGTCAAAGATGGTGCGGATCTCATCAGGGTGGTCAACACGAACTTCTACCGGGTGGGTATGCTCAAGCGCGTCCAATTTTAAGGCTTGTTGCTGCTCGTCAATAATAAACTGCGTCCACATTTTCCACTTCGGGAATAGTTCATCGACAGCCAAATATTCAATCCAGCTGGCAAAGCCTTCGTTAAGCCACAGGTCGGTCCACCAGCGCATGGTCACCAAGTTGCCAAACCACTGATGCGCCAGTTCATGGGCGACAACCATTGCCACATACTGTTTGCTCGACAAACTGGTGTTCTGTTCATCGACAAACAGCGCATGTTCTCTAAATGTAATACAGCCCCAGTTTTCCATAGCTCCCGAGGCAAAGTCTGGCAGTGCTAACAAATCGCATTTTTCTAACGGATAATCGATGCCAAAATAATCGTTATAGTATTCCAAACAGCGAACGGCTACCTCTAGTGCAAACTTGGTATGCTCAACATTGTCTGGCGTAGCATAGGTACGTACAACGACACCTTGCTTGGTCTTCGCTTCTAGATAGCGTAGATCACCAACAACAAAAGCTACAAGATACGTCGACATAACCGGTGTTTTGCCAAAATATGTCCGTTGCAAGTCACCTTCGGGTTTTGTGGTTTCAGCTGGCGTGTTCGACACGACAGTATGATCGGGCCGAGCAGCAATGGATAGTTTGAATGTGGCTTTGGCTTCAGGCTCGTCAATACACGGGAAGGCTTCGCGGGCATGGTGACTTTCAAATTGTGTGGCAATCAGCTGCTTGGCTTCGCCGTCGTGCGTGAAGTTGCAGGGGTAGACGCCCTCCATCTGCCTGGTAATTTTGCCGCTGTACTCCATGACAATGTCGTACTTGCCGGCGGGTAGCATGGCTTCGGTGTGGAGGCGAACTTCATTAAACGAGGCATGCTGATTAATGCGGGTCACCGGGATTTCACTGTCGCCGTGCTTATCGTGTCGCACCAGTTGTGCTTTAGTGACTTTGAGACCCTTTTGATGAAACGTCAGTCGATTGGTTGGACGGCCGACTTTGCGCCCAGTAATACGGACAACGCCAGTGAAGGTCATAGCTTCCTGGTCAAGCGTGATGTCAACGTCGTAGTGTGCTGTTTGAAACAGCTCAAACAGTCGCTTTACTTTTTTGCTCATTCCTTCTAGTTTACCATATATTTACTTCTTAAAATTGACTTATGTTGTAATACGCGGTACAATTGTTGTTGTACGAATCCGGCCACTTGAGGTCGGATTTTTTCATGAAAAGCCTAACAAAATGAGGAGAAAATACTAATGGAACTTGATATGAAACAGCTGCTGGTAGCCGTTCGGGCAATCGCAGAAGAAAAGAACTTACCAGAAGAGACCGTTCAGGAAATTGTTGAGCAGGCTTTGGCTGCTGCCTACCGCCGTGACTATGGCGACCGTGAGCAAGAAGTTCGCGTGACGATGAACATGAACAGTGGTGTGGTTGATGCCTATGTCAGCAAGGAAATTGTCGACACTGTCACCGATGAACGTTTTGAAATCAGCGTCAATGACGCACAAGTTATTCGCAAAAATGCCAAGGCTGGTGAAACAGTAGAGATTCACGAAAAGGTTGAAGACTTCGGTCGCGTCGCAGCGCAAACTGCAAAACAAGTTATCTTGCAACGCCTCCGTGAAGCCGAGCGAGAAATTATCTTAACTGAATACGAAGACAAAATTGGCACGATTATCAATGGGATCGTCAGCCGAGTAGAAGGCAACATTGTCCGAGTTGAGTTGGGTAAAGCTCAAGGTATTATGCCGCGCAGTGAGCAAATCCAAGGCGAGCGGTACTACCCAGGCCAGCGTATCAAAGTCTTCTTAAAAGATGTGGAGCGCGGTTTCCGCGGCCCGCAGCTGGTTGTCAGCCGTGGCAACAAAGACTTTATTGAATGGCTGTTCCGCGCCGAAGTGCCCGAGATGGAGAACGGCGCCGTTGAGATCAAGGACATTGCCCGCGAAGCTGGTGTCCGCAGCAAAATTGCTGTTAACAGTACCGTTCCTGGTGTTGACCCAGTTGGTACATTTGTCGGTGGCCATGGTACCCGCGTGAATGCTGTCATGAGCGAAGTCGGTGAACAAGAGAAAATTGACATTGTCGTCTGGGATAAAGATCCAAAGGTCTACATCACCAATGCGCTGAGCCCGACTCGTGTCACAAAGGTAACGCTTGATGAAGCCAACAAAAAGGCTGTCGTGCAGGTTCCAGAAGACCAGTTGAGCATTGCAATTGGTAAAAGCGGCCAAAACGTCCGCCTGAGCAGCAAGCTGACTGGGTATGACATTGATATTGTTTCTGACACTGATGCTGGCAGCAAGCCACAGCCAGCAGCCGAAACCACGGTTAACAAACCAGCACCACGGCTCAAGAAGAAGGAACAGCTGGAAAGCTCGCTCCTCGAAGCCATCGAAGAACACGGGGAATAAACTCGCATGCCGAGACCTGAAGACTGGGAAAAGTTGGTTTCTGAAGGGTCAATTACTGCCGCATTAGGTGATATCAACCAATACGAAGATCTTATAGTTAGGCATCTTGTCCCTGAAGAAAGATTGCCAATGCTTCACAATGCGCCATTTTCAATTACTCCGCTTGATAGTTTAATTTACCCAAAAGGCTTCAATGGTACCATTGGAGCAGTTACCATAGAATACGCGAGAACTAATGCGGACGAATTGCCTTCAATTGGTCATCTGCCAGCAAAAATCGATGCAGTTGAGGAGGTACATATTTCTGCTCAATGTATGGTGACAGGTTACGGGGATGTAGGTACAGCAAATCTTGATGCCTGGTATGTACTAGCGTCAAATGGCTCATGGAGTGATCCTGTTAGTTTTCCTCTCAAGCGCAAATCTATAGCAGCGTACTGGAGCGAAGGTTCAACTTACCCGGATATCATGGCTGAAGTTCGTCACGCCCCAGGTGTTGCAGGAGTGGGGAAGCAAAGAAATAACGTCGCAAGAGACATTCGGGTCCTCTACTGACCTAACCTAATAGAGAATTCTAGATGTAAGGGTTACTAGAGTTAGTAAGTTAGAAAGAAGATATCGTGATTAATTAGCACTCTTGACACCCGAGTGCCAACTGCTACAATAGGTGTATGTCGCCAGACTCACAAGATTTTCAAGACTTTATGAATCATCTCACGGAAAATGCCCGTGAGAGCATTAAACACGCAGGAGCTATTGCCCAAGGGTTTGGCAGCGCCTATGTAGGCACCGAACATCTGCTGCTTGGTGTGCTGGCTCAGGATACTTCCATTGGTGCCAAGATGCTTGAGGAAGCTGGTGTAACTCTCGACAAGGCCCGATTGGCCTTGAATCTTACGCCGCACACTGTTGTGATTGGTATGGGCGCCCGTGGCCTAAGCGAAACCGCCAAACTCACACTCAAGATGGCCTATGACGTGGCGCAGGATTTCTCGCAGGAATTCTGTGGAACCGAGCATATTTTATACAGTATTTTAAGCCAAAAAAACGCTCGGGCGACTGAACTTCTCAAAAATATGAATGTTAACGTTGATCAGTTGGTCGATCAGCTAGAGCAGTTTTTGAACCGGCAACAATTTGAAGACAATGACCGGGTGGGTACACGTACTCGCTCGCGTGGTAATAAGCGCAAAAGCGCGCTCGATTTCTTTGGAACTGATTTGACGGCGCAAGCACGGTCTAACAAGCTTGACCCTGTAGTTGGCCGTGATAATCAGATCAAACGAGTGATTACCATTTTGAATCGAAGGACCAAAAACAACCCAGTATTGATTGGCGAGCCAGGCGTTGGTAAGACGGCTATTGTTGAAGGTCTAGCCCAACGGATTGTGAATGAAGAAGTGCCTGATTCCTTACTAGACAAGCGAATTGTCATGTTGGATCTGGCGGGCATGATTGCCGGTACCAAATATCGTGGCGAATTTGAAGAACGACTCAAAAAAGTCATGGCCGAACTAGAAGGCGATAAGCAGACCATAGTCTTCATCGATGAGCTGCACCTGATTGTCGGTGCCGGAGCCGCAGAAGGCGCCATGGACGCCGGCAATATTTTGAAGCCAGCACTGGCAAGAGGCAAGATCCAGGTTATTGGTGCCACCACGACTGCCGAATACACCAAACACGTTGAAAAAGACGCGGCTTTAGAACGCCGTTTCCAGCCGATTCAGGTACCCGAAACAACGCCGCCAGAGACGCTGGCAATTCTTAAGGGACTTCGGCGTCATTATGAGAGTTTTCACGGGGTTAAAATCAGCGATGAAGTACTAGAGGACACTGTTGCCTTGGCCAAACGCTACATCAATGACCGATTTATGCCCGATAAGGCGATTGATCTGCTTGACGAGACTGCGGCGCATTTACGGGTTGATCGCGGAAAAACACCACCAGAAGTACGCAAGCTGCAAAAAGAGCTGAAGCTGGCTAACGTTCGCATTGAAGAAGCTGTTGACGCTGAAGATTATGAAAAGGCGGCCCAGGCCAAGACCCGTGCTAGTCAGATCCATGAACAATTGAAAAAGCTGCAAGAGGGCAACAAGACAAAGAACAGCCTAACCATGACTAGCGAAGATATTGCTGATGTAGTGGCGCGCATGACTGGTGTGCCGGTCACGAAAGTCATCCGCTCCGAGGCAAAATATCTCCTTAACCTTGAGAAGAATTTAAGCCGACACGTGATCGGCCAAGATGAAGCAGTTGCTGCGGTAGCTAAAGCAATTCGCCGCAACCGTATGGGCATCAGCAGTGGACAAAGGCCAATTGGGTCATTCATTTTTCTTGGCCCAACCGGCGTTGGTAAGACGGAACTTGCACGGGTTCTGGCCAAAGAATTCTTTGGCAGTAGTGAGGCGTTGGTAAAAATCGACATGAGTGAATTTGGCGAACACCATACCACCTCTCGGCTAGTTGGTGCCCCCGCAGGCTATGTTGGCTACGATGATGGTGGTCAGCTGACAGATAAGATTCGCCGACAGCCATATAGCGTGGTGCTGTTTGACGAAATTGAAAAAGCTCACCCAGAAGTATTTAATATGCTGTTGCAGATTTTGGAAGACGGCGTCTTAACAGATGCGAAAGGTCGCAAAATTGACTTTACCAACACGGTGGTCATTATGACTAGTAACATAGGCGCTGCTAAGCTGCAAAAAGAGGCTGCATTCGGCTTCCAAGCTCACAGCAATACAGACTACAATGATCTTGACAAACTGCATTCACAAAACCGCGACAAAGTTGAAGATGAGCTGAAGAAAATGATGCGCCCAGAACTACTCAACCGAATCGACAAAGTCCTCGTGTTCCGCGCTTTGACGAAAAAGGATGTCTTGAAGATCTTGGATCTGCAAATCAATGAGCTCAAAGACAGACTGCAAAAACATGGTATTGGCCTTGTGGTCAGCCCAGCTGCCAAAAATCATTTACTAGAAACAGGCTATGATTCGCATAACGGCGTCCGTCCGATGCGCCGGCTGCTACAAGACACTATAGAAGATCACGTTGCCATGGAGCTGCTCGAGAACAACTATGCCAAAGGTGATATTGTGCAAGTTGGAACAAAAGGCAAGTCACTCAATTACTCTTCGGCCAAAGAATAATTCATCTTTCTGTCACTTAGATTTCCGAGTCTTAAAACCCTCTAGCGGCCGGGGTCCTGTCAGTCGGTCTACCCCTAAAATTTTTTGTAGGAACAAAAATATTTTTGGGGTTACCCCACCGACTGCCACCCCATAATTTTTTTATGGAGTTTTTAAGACTCAGGCTTAAATCTCTTGTATACTCTACGGTATAGGCTATGAGGTTTATACGTAAGTATTTTGCGACGATTACCGCTTTGTTACTTTTGGCGGTTACCGGTTGGGCTTGGCTCAACCGGCTGGCTATCTATGACTGGTTTCGCTTGCGCGATTACACCCCGCCGGCCGTAATAGTTCAACTGGCAACCGACACCACCATGAAGGATTCGGCACGTAATTTATTCTATGTGCAGCATCCGAGTATAGAAGGTAAAACGACCTTTAATGAGCACTGTCCGCGCGGTGAGCAGACCATCGTACTCGGCTGCTATGTCTCAAAAGTCGGTATCTATATCTATGATGTGACCGATGCGCGGTTAGAGGGAATTGAGCAAGTGACGGCCGCCCACGAGCTGCTACATGCCGCCTATGAGCGGCTTAGCAAAGCCAATAAGGATAAAATTGGGGCGAGCCTGAAGGCGACGTACCAAACACTGGGCAACGCGCGCATCACGGAAACCATCGAGCAGTACCAAGTCGCTGGCGCAGATATTACCAACGAACTGCACTCCATACTCGCAACCGAGGTCCGCAATTTACCGCCCGAACTTGAGACGTATTACCAGCGCTACTTTACCGACCGCAGTGCGATTGTCGGCTTTTCAGAACAGTACGAACAGGCCTTTGTGGCGCTCAAAAATCAGGTTGAGGCATACGACCAAGAACTCGAAGCCTTAAAAGCACAAATTGATGCCAATGAACAAAATCTCACCGCGCAAGGGGCCGCCATTGAGGCTGATAGAGCTCGTTTAGACTCGCTGCTGGCCGCCAACCAAGTCGGAGCCTATAATGCGGCCATTCCGGCCTTTAATGCTAAGGTGCGGGCTTACAATGCGTTAGTTAATCAAACAAAAGACCTCATTAATCAATATAACGCCAAACTGGAAGCCAGGAACGCACTGGCACTGGAAGAGCAGGCACTATTTAAAGCTATCGACAGTCGCTTAAGTACCGAGGAAACGCAGTAATGGCCAAAGCCAAAAACCTTTATGTCTGCAGCAATTGTGGCAACCAAACTGGTACGTGGGCCGGGCGTTGTCAGGCCTGCGGTGAATGGAACACACTCGTTGAGCAAGTTGTGGCGGCTGCGCCAGGCACTGGATCGTCTCGAGGTGGTCGTAAAATTGAAGCGCAAGGCGTAGCGGTGGTTGCCAAGGTTGATAAAGCCTCGCGTTTTGCGGTAGACGGCGCGGACATTGACACGGTGCTGGGCGGCGGGATTGTTGCCGGCAGCGTCATTTTGATTGCCGGACAGCCAGGGATTGGCAAAAGCACCTTATTATTACAGCTGGCCGATCTGGTCTCACGTCGTCAGTCTGTCCTCTATGTCAGCGGCGAAGAATCGGCGCATCAAGTGGGTCTACGTGCCCAACGACTTGGTGTGTCCGGCGCCTCATTTGATGTGGCGATGAGTTCTGATGCAGATGATATTGCGGCGACGATTGCCGCTGGGCAGCACGGGCTGGTGATTGTGGACTCTATCCAGGCGATTGCAACGTCATTGGTCGCTTCGGCAGCAGGGTCGGTGGCTCAAATCTCAAACTGCGCGCAACTGTTGATTAACGCCGCCAAAAAGACTAACACAGCTTTAGTTATTGTCGGCCACGTCACAAAAGAAGGTTCCATAGCTGGCCCGAAGGTGCTGGAGCATGTGGTTGATGTCGTGCTGCAACTTGAAGGTGATCGATACGGCGGTTTTAAGCTTCTGAGAGCGGTCAAGAATCGCTTTGGCTCTACCAACGAAACTGGCATCTTTGAGATGACCGATAAAGGCTTGGGTGCCGTCAAAAACCCGTCGGCGGCGCTGCTCGAAGAACGGCAGGTCAGTGATGGTTCTATTGTCCTGGCCACAATGGAAGGGACAAGGCCACTATTGGTTGAAGTGCAAGCGCTGGTGAACAAAAGTAACTTTGGCTATCCAAAACGAACTGCCAGCGGCATTGATTTGAACCGAGTGAATTTATTAGTAGCTGTGCTTGAAAAGCGTACCAAGCTGCAATTGGCTGAAGCGGATATTTACATCAATATTGTCGGTGGCATGAAAATTACTGAACCTGCGGCTGATTTGGCAGTTTGTATGGCAATCGCTTCAGCTGCCAAGGGTATGGTACTTAAGAAAGATTTGGTGGTGTATGGCGAGATCGGTTTGAGTGGGGAAGTCCGCCATGTGCCATTTGCCGAAAAACGGCTAGCAGAAGCTCTCAGGATGGGTTTTGAGGGCTCTATTGGCCCAGGACAACGCGGTAAGAAGCAGCCACAAGGGCTATATTCTGTCAAAGATGTGCGCTCAGCTCTTAACCAATTCTTAAGTTAAATCTAAAAGTTCGCGGTATTGGACTGGGTGCTGCCGGCTTGGACATAAGCTTTGCGGTTTGCGCCGGCTACGACACGCGTATTGCCACTGATGAAGTTTGCGCAGGTATATGCTGCGTTATTGGCGGACGTGCAGAGCTGATAGGCTGTCGCTGGTTGATCGTTCCAGGTGAATCTAAAAGTATTGCCGCTGACGTTTGTAACTTGCAGCGTGATGCTGTCATCTTCAGTCGTCACACTATTTGGAGATTGGCCATCATACAAAACGCTATCTACAACTTCTGCGGTTATCACGGTGCCATCAGGCTGTCCAGAAGCGTCAAACGAGACGCTTTGGCCATCAGTATCAACATTGACCGAACCAATAACGCCACCATTGGCAATGAAGTTGACGACACCCTTGATTGTTTCACTTGATAGCGGGTGCGTCCCTTTGTAAACGGTTGTGGAAACCACGCCGCTACC
This sequence comes from Candidatus Saccharimonadota bacterium, assembly GCA_018499905.2. Taxonomy (GTDB): domain Bacteria; phylum Patescibacteriota; class Saccharimonadia; order Saccharimonadales; family AQU-01; genus AQU-01. Next base: position 44,231 of record JAHBAU020000003.1, read on the forward strand.
AGAAATATCTAGACTATCTAATGATGGGCGGACATCTTCGCATTTATGTACATCGTCTTTTTCACTAGTATTAACTGCCGAACCACCGGCAATGGAATCTACCGAGAAAGCACTGGCATCGGCGTCATTAATCTCTTTTTTTGCTCGAGAAGGCGTACAATCTGTTGCAAGTTTGTTGGATACCGTATCGATGGTGCGTTTTTGCCCGTTGGTACTGATCTTACTCTCAAACCATTCAGGAAAAAGATCATTAGCAGGGCTAGGCTCAACCGAGCCAATCCCAACGTGGCTGCGGACAACATAGGCTGGTAACGTTTTTATCGTGTCGGGTTTTGCTCGGTCTTTTGGCGGCAGATCTTTATGAGCGCCTTGCATCCAGCCCTGCCAAATTGGCTGCGTCATGCCTTCCATGGTACCTCGCATGGCGGTCCGTCGCGTGTGATGACCAACCCAAACTCCGGCGGCGTACTTGGCCGAAAAGCCCATCATCCAACCATCCTTTGCATCATTGGTGGTACCGGTTTTCATACCAAATGTCCAAGTGCCTTGTCCATTGTTATAGCGATGCGGTTTGCGGCCGGCAGGGAAGTAGCTGGCGTTCGGGTCAGCCAGCATGTCACCAACAATGTATGCAGCATCGTCGCGGATAACTTGCTCGCCTTCACTGGGCTTCCACTCGTCAATGGTCTTTCCGCTGGCGTCGGTAATCTTCAGAATATAGGTTTGTGGGATGTTCAGGCCATTTCTTGCCAAGGTACCATAGCCGTGTACGTGCTCATCAACGTGTAGGTAAGCGCCGTCACCGATGGCAGAGGAAGCGTAGCAGGGCCCCTCTTTGGTCAGCTCTTCGTCGTAGAAACAACGATAGCCAGTGCTAATTGAACCATTGCGTGGATCCATTAATTTCTCGGCGATCTCGATTGTCTTGTCAACTCCAGCGATCATCATGGCCTTTACAGCCGGTACGTTTCGTGAACCCCCAAGTGCATACCGCAGCGTTAGCGGTCCAGGGTAGCGAAAGTCATAGTTATGCAAACAATTTCCGCCGTTTTTTGGTAAAGCTTTGTTGGTACACGGGTAGCCTTCGATTGGCTCTTGCACGTCGTACAGTACCGAACCGGCGCCTACATTGTTGCTGTTTTCCATTAATGAAACATAGTCGTACGGTTTGAAGCTTGAACCTGGCGGTAAGTTGGTCTGGGCGTAATTTATTTGTCCAAATTCCGCGTTGCTAAAATCTGCTCCACCAACCAGCGCCACCACCTGGCCGGTTTCTACATCTTCAGCGACAAAGGCTGCTGAGTCACCCCCTTGGCGCCGAATCTGATCGAGACCTTTGGTCACTTGTTCTTCCGCAAGGGTTTGGAGGTTGAGGTCGAGAGTAGTGGTGATGGACCAGCCGCCTCGCTTAAAGGTTTCAGAGGTTTTGGTATCTTCAAACTGCTTTTTAGCAGCTAGCACAAACCAAGGGGCTTTAATGCCAACATATTTAGATTGCCGAGGCTTGACAGTAGCTAAGACGTCAACCGCTTTGGCGCCGTCGCGCTGTTCTTTGGTAATCATACCTTGCTGCTCCATCTGGTCGAGAATGTAGTGCTGTCGGCCAATAAAGGCTTCTTTGTCGAAATCAGCGCTATATGGCGAATAATATGTCGGTGACTTAGGGATAGTAGCCAACATGGCCGCTTCTTCAAGAGTTAAATCTTTCGCAGCCTTTTGGAAGTAATCTCGAGCGGCAGCCTCCACACCGTACTCAATACCACCATAGGGGGCAGTGTTCAGATAGCCAACTAAAATTTGCTGTTTGGTATAAGTACGCTCGAGCTCAACCGACAGGATGAGTTCCTTTACTTTTCTTGTGTAACTGCGATCTCTTGTCCAATCTTGGGTCAGCTTCACCAACTGTTGGGTAATTGTGGAGCCACCTTGCGTGCTGCCATTCCCAAAGTAGTTATTAAACCCGGCGCGCATAATGCCGCGAATATCAAAACCGCCGTGTTTAAAGAAATCTTTATCTTCAATAGCAATGGTGGCATCTTTAATAAACTGGGAAATATTCTCATCTTCTACTGGTATGCGTTTAACCGCGTCGTAATCTTCCCATAACAGCGTCGCACCGGTTCGGTCGTAATACCGGACGCTCCCCCCAATGTTATTGCCAGAGATGTCCTTGAGGTTTGGCAAGTCTTTGCGGAAATAGGCCAATGCGCCGACAATCAATAAGGCACCGGCCACGAGACCAAGACCCGTTAGCTTCAGGGCCATGATGAGACCATCGCGGCTAAACCAATATTTATACAGGCGCTTCGGATGTAAGCGATATAAGATTCGCTTGATGCGTGTTTTGGGCATACCTGCCAGACGCTGGGCCTTGCGTTGCTGTTTGGCGCTGCGACGAGCCAGCCACTTCTGTGACAGGCCACGATGAATCTTCACCACCTTACCGCTGCGGGTGACGTACTTGTTCTTAGTAACTTTACTCCGGCTGCGTCCAGCTGGTGGTTTATTCAGTTTCATTGAATGGTCGTTGTTTCCAATACGTCATTAATCATACGCATATTCATATAGTAGTATAGCAAAAAACTGGCTTTTCAAGTGCTTAAAAGTAACTACGAAGCGTCTATTTTTGGCGTGTAGCCCTAAACCGATTAGAATATGATTCATGAGTACACTATCTGAAGACCTCCAGTGGCGCGAATATATTAAGGATTGTATGTCGACAATCAGCATTCTAAAGCTACAGAGCCTTTCACAAGCAATGTTGTACTCATAAAGACGTGGCAAGTCTTTCAAAGACTCGGCACTTATTGAGCTACAATAGAGCTTGCATAAAGACACTAACTGACAATATATAAGGAAGACCATGCCCAAAAAATCAGACGTTCGTTCAAAAACCGCAAAAGGCCGCAAAGCCGATCAATATAACGACCCATCACACAACTACCTACATTACTGGAATGGTCGCGATTACGAACATATGAGTGAAGTCGTTGCCATTCGACGGTTGCTTAAAGGGCGTCGCTTTAAGCATGCTGTTGATATTGGCGGCGGCTACGGTCGACTGAGTATTACTTTAGGTGAATTCGCTGATAAGGTGACGCTTGCTGAGCCCTCGCAGCAGCAGCTAGATATTGCCAAAGGATTTTTAAAAGATCACCCTCACATTGAGCAAAAACTCGTCCAAGCGGGTGACATGCCTTTCAAAGACGGCAGTGTTGATTTATTTGCGATGATTCGTGTCATGCACCATCTGCCTGATCCTACCGCCGAATTTAAGGAACTGAGTCGGGCGCTCAGTGACGATGGCTGGCTCATTTTAGAAGTTGCCAACTACGCGCACGGACGAAATCGTGTTAAACACCTTTTAAAGGGTAAAAAGCTGCCAGTTGACCCGGTTGATATTCGCTCTGCAGCCAACAAGCGCGATGATGAGATCCCGTTTGTGAACCATAATCCCAAGACCGTTATCAAGCAACTGGCTCATGCTGGACTCAAGGTTGAGAAAGTCCTGTCAGTTTCCAACTTACGTTCTCCGGGGCTGAAGAAAATGGTGCCGCGTGGCCTAATGCTGAGCGTAGAACGAGTTATGCAGCCAACACTCGCCAAAACCTATTTTGGACCAAGCGTATTCTTGCTGGTACGCAAAGTAAAACCCAGCGCCTGAAAACCGACAGCAAGCTCAGGCAGGCTGCTACAATACTCCTTATGTCAGCATCCCCGTCACTAGAGGCGCTAAAAGGCGTTGGTTCAGAGGTTGCCAAGAAGCTTGAGGCAGCTGGTATCCGCTCGGCCGAAGATCTATATAGCTACTATCCAAGGAAGTATGACGACTATTCACACGTGGTCAGTATTGCCGAGCTACGGCCAGGACCGGTGAGTATTAAAGCCCAGATTAAGCAAGCCAAAGGCCGATATCTGCGGCGGGGTCTGCATATTACTGAGGCTATTGCCAGTGACAGTAGCGGCAGTGTCCGACTCATCTGGTTTAATCAGCCATATCGAGCGGCCGCTATCAAAAGCGGTGCCGACTATTTTATATCGGGGCTGTTCGAGTTGGGCAAAGGCCGCCTATCAATCAATAATCCGTCTATGGAGCTGGTGAGTGACTTTCCGGTGAGCACCGCGCGTGTGGTGCCGGTATATCGGGAAGCAAAAGGGCTGAAGTCGAATCAAGTTCGCCGCCTCATCCGTGATAATCTGCCGCCAGCCGATGCCCTGGAAGAGACATTGCCAAAATGGCTGGTGCAGCAAGAAGGGCTTATGAGTTTTGGCGCCGCCGTCAAAGAAATGCACTTCCCGTCGTCAGCAGACAACCTAGAGGCTGCTCGCAGAAGGCTTGGACTTGAAGAGGTGTTTGCTTTGAGTTTGGCTAGTTTGATGAATAAGTATGCTATAGCCGATGACCTTGCTATAGCCATACCGTTTGACGAGCAGTTGGCCAAACAGTTTGTCAGCTCCTTACCATTTCGTTTAACCGATGCCCAGCGCAAAGTTGTTTGGCAAATATATAAAGACATGGCCAATACTCGGCCGATGAACCGCTTAGTGGAGGGCGATGTGGGGTCAGGCAAGACTGTTGTGGCTACCATGGCGGCGTTGATGGCGTTAAAACAAGGCTTTCAAGTTGCATTTATGGCGCCGACTGAACTTTTGGCCAGGCAGCATGCCGAAACGGTTTATAAGATGCTGGATAGTGTTGGGTACCATCAGCGCGTGGGTCTATTGATTGGTAGCCTGTCGGCAAAACAAAAGCAGGACATGCATGCGCGGGTAGAGAGCGGCGAAGTAGGACTATTGATTGGGACACATGCTCTGATTGAGGAAAAAGTGGCAATGCAACAGCTAGGCCTGGTTATTGTTGATGAACAACATCGGTTTGGCGTTGAGCAGCGAAAGAAACTACTCAAGAAAGCTGGCCACCAGGTCCACGTCATTAGTATGAGTGCGACCCCAATACCACGTAGCCTTGCGCTGACGCTCTATGGAGAGCTCGATATATCGGTCATTGACACCAAGCCAGCCGGTCGGCAGTCGATTATTACCAAAATTGTAGCTCCGGGTGCTCGAGCCCAGCTCTATCGACAACTCGACACAGTATTGGAGGCTGGTCGCCAGATGTTTGTGGTCACACCGCTAATTGAAGAATCAGTCGCCCGACTCGGTGCTCGCTCGGCGACGGCCGTACATAAAGAAATGCAAGCGGTCTTTCCAAAAAGAAGGGTTGGTCTTCTGCATGGTCGTCTGAGTGGGGATGATAAGACTAGCATTATGGCTGATTTTGTGGCGAAGCGTCTGGATATTCTGGTATCGACTACAGTCATTGAAGTCGGTGTGGACGTCCCCAATGCCAGCATTATGTTATTAGAAGATGCTGATCGATTTGGCCTCGCGCAAATCCACCAGCTGCGTGGCCGTGTTGGCAGAGGTGAACATCAAGGCCACTGCTATCTTATTCCCAGCGATTCAGGCCCACCCCCCAAACGATTACTCGCTCTAGAAAGCTCGTCAGATGGATTTGCCTTGGCGGAACTTGACCTCAAACTCCGTGGACCCGGTGCAATTTATGGCCATGCGCAACACGGCGCTCTCGATTTACGCGTCGCCCGGCTTGATGATAAGCAGCTCATTCTGTCGGCGCGGCGGGCAGCCGACGAGTTTATCAAAAAGCGCGAATCTTTGCTAAACTATCCACGGCTCCGCATGAAAGTCCAAGCCCTACGAGCCGTCACCAATCTAAACTAGGTCATTTATGTATTCTGGAATGTATCTTACTAAACATACGGGGAAAATTCTTGGTGCTCACCAGAAGATTGACCGCATTGCCCGCAAACAGCTGGCCAATTTACTGCCAGACGATGTATTCCCTAAGTCTCGAGATATCGTCCGCTTTGAAGGCATGAAAGGACCGGATAGCATTAAGGTAAAAAGTCCCGCCAAAAATGAACCCTGGCATTATTTCAAACCGTTTGATGATTCGGATGAGAAAATTCTGCCAATTATTACCGAACATTACGAACTGCTTGTATCTCATCTTAAAAAAGCCAACAAAGAACGGGCAGCCTTTGAAGCAGCCTGGTTAGCGCACGCACTGGTTGATGGTTTAACACCGGCGCATCAATATCCCTTGGAAGAAAAGATGAGCGAACTGCGCGGCGGTGCTGGTCTGGAGTCTCGAACAACCTACAAAGACAAGCTGATTATGCCGGGTAATTCAGTGCGTGAGAAAATGGCCAATAACTGGAAGATGTGGGGTGCTAAGGGTTTGTTTAATGCGCACATTATGTTCGAGATGGGCGTGGCAATGCTTATCTTACCGCTGAAGTTTGGCGATGTGTCACTTGAAAAAGACTTTTTAGAAAAGGCCAAAAAACTTGGGGTAGTTGGTTTGTTTGAACAAATTGCCAAAGAAGTCGGGGCTTTAGAAATGTATGACACCTATCTCAAGCGGGGCTGGACATCAAAGTTGGCCATTCAGGTGCGCAATAAACTCATGCCCCAGCTAGTCACTATGGTGACGGCGGCGTGGTACTTGGCCGCTCAAGAAGCCGGACTGGCTGAACCAATGAAACAAGTAACAGCATGAGAGTTATTGCCGGTTCGTTAGGTGGCCGGGTCTTTCAAGCACCAAAAGGCCACAAAACACACCCAATGGGTGACCGCATTAAGGGAGGGCTATTTAATGCTTTAGGGGATATCAGTGGATTATCAGTGCTGGACGCTTTTGGCGGCAGTGGCGCGCTCGCAATCGAAGCTATTAGCCGGGGCGCGGCATCAGCAACCGTCTTGGAGCCTGATCGCCAGGCGAAACAAACAATTGATGAAAATATTGCTCAGTTAGGGATTGGTGCAGCCATAAAAGCGACAAAAGCTACGGCCGGTTCCTGGTCTGATACTAACCAAGCAAAACTCTTTGACATTGTCATCTGCGATCCGCCGTATGACGACCTGCAGCTTGGAACGCTGCAAAAGCTGGTACACCATGTTCGGTCAGGCGGAATAATGGTCATCTCCTGGCCTGGTAAAATGATTCCAGCTGAGCTAGTTGGCATGACACAGGCCAAGAATTTAACTTACGGCGATGCCCAACTGGTGTTTTACAAAAAACTCAGCTAGAATGATCGCTGTTACATTGCTACCCTGCGCGGGTGGCGAAATTGGTAGACGCACTAGCCTTAGGAGCTAGCGGGGCAACCCATGAAGGTTCAAGTCCTTTCCCGCGCACCAAAACAACTAAGCGACCTATGGGTCGTTTTGTTGTTTTGTAGCCGGAGGACTTGAACCGGAGGCGATGACACCTTTTGGTGTCTGAGTTTTCCGCGCTTGGCCGCCTTGCCGTTGGCGTTCACGCCAACGTTTGGCAGGCGCATGATAACGCAAGTCCTTTCCCGCGCACTATACCAAAAACCTTCGGAACCCATCCTAAGCAACAACGCGTCCCAAAGCATAGACAAAACAAAAATAAAGTATATAATATATATGGAAGATTTTTATGCTTAATAATGAAGTAAAAGCCAGTCATATAGTAGTTGTTGATTCACTTGGTGCTGTTGCTGGTGCATTGGTTGGTATGGTTGCTGATGTTCTGTTGCCGGGTAGCACACAAGAATATCCAATCCCAAATACTCCAAGAGAGCTAATCGCCACATTCTTGGGTGCTATTGCTGGTGCAGTAATAACGCACAAAAATGTAGCTCGTAATCTCTAGCGCTAAACCAACTTGCCGATATCTAGTTAGAATTGTTTTGTTTTGGCTTGTGTCAAAAATTGTTAAATCGTATATTGATTGATTATGGGAAGAGCGAGCTTACCTGAAGCACGATGGATAGATGTAGATGTGGCGGCTGTATTTCCCAAGATCCGTGAAGGTGTACCTGTAGGATATGGTAATGATTACGAAGACTTAGTTCCTCATATGTTTCTTGACTACGATTTCGCAGAAGGTCCTCAAGCGGCACTACTGAGCGGCTGCAAGCCGTTCATAGAAGGTGTCGTGCATGATTTCCAAGAGCAGATGGGGTGTGATGCTGATGGAATTCGCAAACTAGGCATCCACCATTTAGAGCCAGGTACAGACTATAATTCGCAAACTTGGCACCGAGATCGGCTATTTCCTGGAGAGGTTTTGTATGTTGCCGTGGATGGGCAGCCAACAGAGGCTGCACACGGCCCTGACAGGTTTTGGTTTAACAAGCTCCCTTACGCTGTTCCGATTAATGGTCCGACGAATTATTTAGTATCTCATGGTTACTTAGAAGTTGTTTCGGGAGCCGCAGATCAAGCAATAGCCATGACCTCGGGAGTCGTTCACCGAGCCGGGGGTATGGATGAAGGATCGCGCGTTGTTATATCAGCTTCAGTACACAATCGTGCATACGCTCGAGAGGAACTCATGAATTCAATTTGGGATGGTCGCGAACTCAGACGAAAAGTGCGTCACGATCCATACGGCATCTAAAAAGTGACGTACGCAAGGGCGAGAGCGTGCTAGAATTATGTGCATGAAACCAAATAGGGTCGAGTTCGAGCCGCCGCTACCGCCTTCCGAAGACTGGGGCGCGTTCGTTGCGGAAGTCAGCAGTCTACCTATGCCGACAGATGCTGAACTAGACCAACTTCCGGCATTTGTTGGGCAAGCAAGAGACCTATTTCCGGAAGGAGTAGAATTGCACCTTGCCAAGCAGCGTCCTCCATATGACGGTACGCCCCTAGTGCATACGCGAATTCTTTCCTGAACTACTTCGCAGCCTTCGCAAGTTTCTTTAGTTCAAAGTAGCGCAAAGGAGCAGCAACTGAATACAGGGCTGCCAGCACAAAGCTGATACCCCAGCCGATAATGCCAAAGCTACCGATGATGGAGATCAAAATAGTGACGCCTATAACACCCCAAATGCTTCCCCAGCGACCTCTTGAAATACGCTCGGAATCCTTCATTGCTTCCCCTATGCTTAGATCTTTATCGATCATGGCAAAAGGTGAAAGGAAATAACGGCTGATAACGATCACGCCGGGAACGATCAGCAAGACTAAGCCAACAACAGAGAGTACGCCGACTACAATGCCAAGTCCCAAAAGCCGCCACGCGTATTTTTTGGTGTCTTGCCAGACCTCACCTAAAGTGGGGGTCTTGCCATGAGCTACCTTAAACTCAAGTACAATCATCATAATCGCCACAATCACATATAAGATTGCAAACAATATAGACAAGGAAATCGCGGCACCAAGCAATGGGCCGACTTTGAAGGTGCCATTGGTCCACATTACCCCATTTTGACGATCCTCTTGATTATTTGATAGGCTCAAAAGCCCCAAAACAAAAGGTAGTGCGTATAGAATTGCGAAAGTGTTGAGGTTGGCCTTGACTAAGTCAGCACTCTTATTAAACAGACTAAAAGCACTTTCCGGCTGATGGTCCGATGCTTGGTTACTCATAGACAAGAAACTCCTTCGTAAGTTATTTGGTCGAATTATGCGCTTAGTTTGACTGCGTTTCAATGCCATCCTGTATAATGACCCCTGAAGGACATTATCAAATGACACTACAAACCCAACCCTACAAGGGTTCTCGAGATTTTTATCCAGAAGATAAGCGGCTGCAAAAGTATATTTTTAAGACAATGCGCTCTGCGGTTGAGATCTTTGGGTACGAAGAATACGACGCACCAATTTTAGAATCACTAGATCTTTATAAAGCCAAAACCGGCCAAGAAATAGTCAACGAACAAACCTATGCCTTTGTTGATCGGGGCGGTCGTGAAGTGGCAATTCGTCCCGAAATGACACCTTCAGTTAGTAGAATGGTGGCGGCTCGTCGCCAGGAATTAAGCTACCCGTTGCGTTGGTATAGTCTCCCTAATCTTTGGCGCTACGAACGTCCTCAACGCGGCCGTCTGCGGGAACACTGGCAGCTGAATGTCGACATTTTTGGGGTTGCCGGATTGCAGGCCGAGCACGAAATTATTCTTGTGGCCGACCAAGTTATGCGAGCTTTTGGCGCGAAACGCCATATGTACACCATTAAACTCAATAGCCGACGCTTGATGGACATGATTTTTAGTGAATACTTGCAAGTAAGTCAGGTCCAGAGTCAGTCACTGGCTAAGCTTATCGACCGTATGCACAAAATGGAGCACTCAGAATTCGTGGCTGATCTAGATGCGCTATGCACTCCTTCGCAGCGCGAATCTGGCATGAGTGATCGGCTCATGGCGTTACTTAAGACCACAACTCTCGAGGAGCTCCCACCAGAAATACAACAGCACGACGCTTGCGTGACTTTGACCAAGTTACTGAAGCTTCTTAAGTCATCAGAAATAACCAACGCTGTGTTTGATATTACTGTTATGCGTGGGTTTGACTACTATACCGATGTCGTTTTTGAGGTTTTTGATACTCACCCTGACAATAATCGTTCGATGTTCGGTGGTGGGCGCTACGATGGCCTGGTTGGTCTTTTCGGCGTCGACCCTGTGCCAACAGTCGGTTTTGGCATGGGCGACGTGACGCTTGCCAATTTCTTGGATGTACATGGGCTTATGCCTAATCTGAAAGTTGAGTCAGATATGTATGTTGTGCTGGTCGGCGATGTATACGATAAGGCTCAAAAACTATTAGCCGAGCTTCGTCAGATGGGGCTGAAGCTGGCAGTTGATTGTTCCGGTAAAAAGCCAGGTGATCAGATTAAGACTGCTGTCAAAAAGGGTATTAGCTACGTGCTGATTGTTGGTGACCGCGAACTGGCTGAAGACCACTACACAATCAAGAATTTAGTGTCAGGCGAAGAAGAGCATCATAGTCTGCAGCGGATTGTCAGCATCGTCAAAGATTACCGAAAAAAGTAACTTATGACAGCGTCTAACCATGTAGTCACCGGCGCGCTGATTGTCACTATTGTGCACAATCCGGTGCTCGGGCTGACCTTAGCGCTTCTTTCTCATCCATTTCTTGATATGGTGCCGCATTTTGGCGTGGAGCCGACTCGGATGATGGCTTTTTTGCCTGGGTTCTTGGCCGACGTTGCGATTGCTCTGAGCGTGCTCATAGCGCTAATAATCGTCCGGCCGGACCAATACATATTACTCATAGCTGGCGGTATTGCCGCGGCCAGCACTGATCTGTTAAATATCCCGGAATTTATTGATGCGCTTCGGCATAGGCCCCATCACAAAGGACCGATCCGGCGGTTTCTGTCTTGGATTCAATGGTCGCAGACCGTACCAGGCCTTATTGTGGAATTTGTGTGGTTCTTTTCAGTTGGCTCACTCCTGCTTGGTCGGCTCTCTTAAAAAATCTAACAGGGGTCTAGCGTAAATCCTCAAGAGATGGTAGGGTAATGGGATGCAAGTAACACGAAACAACGTATCACCCACCGAAGTCAATCTAAGCATCACGGCAGATGCAAAAGAGCTGCAGCCTATCAAAGATGCTGTCGTCAAGCGGTTGGGTCGTGATTTGAAGCTACCTGGCTTCCGCCCAGGTAAAGCTCCCGAACATTTATTAGAAAAGAATATCAACCCTGCTAATTTAGAAAATGAATTTTTGCAACTAGCTGTCAGTCACTTTTATGAGCAAGCGGCTACCAAAGAACTCATACGCCCTATTGGCACACCCAAAGTTAGTCTCAAGAAATTCGTTCCTTACACTACTCTCGAATTTGACATTACTATTGCAGTTATCGGTCAGGTGACGCTCGGTGATTACAAAAAGATCAAGAAGGCAAAACCGCAAGCCAGTGTGACCGCCGAAGATGTCAATGGTGTTTTGGCCTCCTTGGCGCGTCGAGCAGCCGAAAAAGTGTCGGTAGATCGAGCGGCTAAAAACAGTGATGAAGTGTTAATCGACTTTGCCGGTGTTGATAGCAAAGGCGAACCAATTAATGGTGCGGCTGCCAAGGACTACCCGCTGGTACTTGGTAGCGATAGCTTTATTCCTGGTTTTGAAGAACAGATCGTTGGCATGAAGCCAGGTGAGCACAAAAGCTTTCCAATCAGTTTTCCAAAAGACTACCAAGTGGCTGCATTAGCCGGCAAGAAAGCAACATTTACTGTTGATCTAAAAACTGTCAATGAACTGATTGAACCAAAGATTGACGATAGTTTTGCGCCCAAGGTCAGTCCGCTCAAGACGCTCAAGGAGCTCAAAGAAGACATTAAACAGCAGCTGTTGTACGAAGCCCAGACCAACATTAATAGACAGTACGAGAACGAGATCCTCAAAGATATTGCCGACAAGTCAAAAGTTGCAATTCCAAAAGAGCTTGTTGACGAACAGATTACCCGCAACGAAGAGGGCGAACGGCAAAACCTGCTGTACCGTGGCCAAACATGGCAAGAGCACCTCGCTGAAGAGGGTGTAACAGAAGAAGAACACCGGGAGCGTCAGCGCCCAACCGCCGAAGAAACAGTTAAAGTGAGCTTGGTGCTGAGTGAGATCGCTCGTGCAGAAGGGGTGATGGTGACGCCCGAAGAGCTTGAAGTGCGCATTACGCTACTCAAAGGTCAATACACCGATCAGAAAATGCGCGATGAACTAGATAAGCCAGAAAATCGCCAAGAAATCTCCGCCCGTTTGCATGCCGAAAAGACCATTGAAAAGATCTTAAGCTACGTGACGCAAACCAAACCAGCAGCTAAGCCCAAAGCCAAGAAATAATGAAATTAGCACTCATGCTTGACGAGTGCTAATTGTGACGGTACACTGGGTTGTATGAACAAACCAACCAATCTACTCATCCCAACCGTCATTGAATCAGAAGGCCGCATGGAGCGAGCCTACGATATTTACAGCCGTCTGTTAAAAGACCGCATTATCTTCTTGGGTGAAGACGTAAACGAGCACACTGCTAACCTTATCGTGGCTCAGTTACTATTTTTGGATAATGAACAGCCTGGACGTGATATCTATTTATATATCAATAGCCCGGGTGGCGTCGTTTATGATGCTTTGGCGATTTATGACACCATGCAGTACATCAAAAGTGACGTGCAAACTGTTGGTATCGGTGTCCAAGCCAGTGCCGCCGCATTCTTATTGTCTAGCGGCACCAAGGGTAAGCGAGTTATTTTGCCGAACGCCACTGTTATGATTCATCAGCCTTCAAGCGGAACGCGTGGTAAGGTGACCGATATGGAAATCGACCTCAAAGAGTCACTGCGTATTAAACAGCGTTTGAACGAAATTATGGCTAAGAATACCGGACAGACCGTTAAGAAGATCCAAGAAGATATGGAACGAGACTACTGGATGCCAGCAGAAGACGCGTTGAAGTACGGCATTGTTGATAAAGTTATCGACTCCATTAAGAAGCTAAGCTAACCGATAGTTGGCGTTTAATAGGAAAAATGCTATAATATTTAAATTATGGCTAAATATTACACAGGTGGTGGCATAGAAGGGTATGAAGGGTTTGAAACGTTGCGTGGGCTGCAGCCACTAACGCGTGCGTTCGACCTTGCAACAGCACGTTTAAGGGATAGCGATATTCTGGTCGATGCACCATTTGCTGCCCACAACTATGGCAGTCCATTACGGGCCTACCGTCGGATAAAGTATATTTCTGGTCTTGTAGAAGAGAATGAAATGCGTGCATCAGTTTTGCTACATGACGAAAGAGCTGTTGGGGTTGGCAGTGCTGTCCCGGCAGATTTTCCTGGCACTTTTGATGAACTTAGGGATGCAGGTATAAGACCAGAATTACCGATGACAGCTGTTGAAATTGACTACTGGCATGCAGACTTAGCACCAGCTCAGCGAAGTGTTTTTGACGCACGGACTACTCGAACGCTTATTTCGCAATCCTTAGGACTGGTGGGAGCGCGAGGCGGCGATATGGTGCTTGCATGGCAAGCCGTGCCAACGGTCAATGTGAGTGAACAAGAGGCCTGTCTGGCTAACGGAATGGTACCAGTGGGTGAGCCTGGCAATATTGCAATAGGTGACGGGGTAGATCTCGTTCGGCAAGTATACGCTAAACCAGCCGCTATACTTGGTTGATTTATCGAAACCACGTACTTGACTCCTGACTCCTGACTCTATACACTACCATGTAAGAAGTAGTGTAAGTCCTGCTTTGCTATGGCCGATAAAACGACCAGATTTAGCAACAAAATGCACGGCGCTTAGTCATCTTCACCACTAAAACCATCAATTTTTATAACAACAAACGTCACGATTTAAAGCATTTTGGCCTTCGTTAAAGGTCTGCTTTGGTTAGGGCGAGTACGCGCGATATAACAATCTAAAGCCGACTATAGCAATGTACTGCTCCGGAACGGTACATAGAGCGGCGGATAGGGGTACTAGGCACACATGGCGAAAACCGCTTCAAAGCCAGCAAAAACCAAAAGAGTTTTTTATACGCAAGGAGACGATGTTCTTTCCTTGCCAAATCTCGTCGATCACCAGAATAAATCATTCCAGTGGTTTGTCGAAGAAGGTTTAGGCGAATTACTTGCCGAAATCAGCCCGATTGATGACTATACGGGCACCAAGCTTACCTTATCGTTTAAGGATTATCGTTTTGAAGATCCAAAGACGACCGAGGCTGAAGCTCGCGAAAACAACATCAGCTACGAGGCGCCATTGAAGGCGACAGTCGTCCTGACGAACAAGGTCACTGGTGAAATCAAAGAACAAGAGATTTATCTGGGTGATTACCCGTGGATGACCGAACGCGGCACCTTTGTAATTAATGGCGCCGAGCGCGTTGTTGTTAGTCAGTTGATCCGTTCAGCTGGCGTTTTCTTTACGGCCGACAATCATGGCAGCCACACACTCTACGGTGCCAAGGTTATTCCTGGCCGTGGTGCGTGGTTGGAGTTTGAAACGTCTGCCGCAGGCGCAATCTACGTGAAGATTGACCGCAAGCGCAAAATTCCGGTAACGACATTGCTGCGTGCTTTGGGTATTAGCGACAATCAGATGAAGAATGATCTCTTCAAGCATGTCGACCAAGGTAGCACAAACTACATCGAAGCGACTCTAGACAAAGATCCAGCCCGCAGTAGTGGTGAGTCGCTGATTGAAGTGTATCGACGGTTACGCCCAGGTGACTTGGCGACGGTAGATAACGCTCGCAGCTTACTCGAAAACATGTTCTATAACTTCAAGCGCTTCGATTTTAGCCGCGTTGGCCGATACAAGATTAACAAGCGACTCAATCTTGACGTGCCCAATACGCTTGAAAACCGCGTTATGCGGCCTGAAGACTTGATTGCTATTATTGCTGAAATTATTCGTTTGAATGCCACACAAGAGCCAGCCGATGACATCGATAGCTTGGCGAACCGACGCGTGAAGTTGGTTGGTGAGCTCGTTCAGCGCCAGTTCCGGATTGGGTTGTTGCGCATGGAGCGAAACACCAAAGACCGCATGAGCATGAGCGAGATCGAGACCGTTACCCCCGGTCAATTGATCAATGCTCGTCCGGTTGTGGCTGCTGTTCGTGAATTCTTTGCCAGCTCGCAGTTGTCACAGTTCATGGACCAGATCAACCCACTGTCTGAGCTCGCTCACAAGCGCCCCTTAAGCTCAATGGGTCCTGGTGGTTTGAGTCGTGAGCGTGCTGGTTTTGAAGTTCGAGACGCACACGCCACTCACT
>JAHBAU020000030.1 GCA_018499905.2 Candidatus Saccharimonadota bacterium
GGTGTAACCGTAAAAGATGTTGTCCCAGCCGGCTATGAATATGTTGCTGGTTCGACCAAGCTCGATGGTGCCGCAACTACTGATGTTACTACCGGTGTGGCTATCGGCAATATGGGCCCGAATGTGACCAAAGTAATCACCTTCCAAGCCAAGACTAAGTTAATCGGCAAAGAATGTGGCGTTAACCAAGTAGTTAACACAGCTAGTGTTGACTCCGATCAGACTCCAGCTAAGACTGACACCGCCAGCGGTTCTATTAGCAAAGATTGTCCAGTAGTTGCACGATGCAACAGCTTAAGTGGGCCGGAAACTCTTGCTGAAGGTCAACGTGCAGTTTATACAGTTGATTCGACTGCTGAGAACACTACGGTTACAAAGATTGTGTTTAGTGTAGACGGTGTTGAGGTTCAGTCCGGTCTAGGCCAATCTTACGCTTACACTGCTACTCCTGGTACTCACAAGCTTTCTGTAGTAGTTCACTTTGCAAACGGTAGCCAATCCGGAGGTGTGGCCTGTGAAAAAGCTGTGTCTGTGACTGCTACTCCCAAACTAGTGAAGTGCATTGGAATTAATGGAACATCTGGTCTGAGAGTCAATGAGACAGTGGTTCTAACAGCAGTTGTTGACGAGGAAGATCGTGTCGCAACCTACCAATGGACAGGCGTCAAAGAGTCTAACGGCAAAACTGCTATCGCTAGCTTCGATAAGGACGGTAGCTATAAGGTAACCGTCACTATTACGCCCAAGGCGGGCTTTGAGCTTGGCAAAACTGCTACTTGTGAAAAAACCATCAATGTCACGCCAAACCCAGTCTATGCCTGTGACCTATTGACCATCCGACCTACCAATCCGATTGTTGGCCAAAAAGTAACTATCAGCATTAACTACACTGCCAAAAACGGCGCAACCTTCAAATCTGGCATACTAGACTTTGGTGATAACTCCTCGACAGAGATTGTTGGCCAAAACGGCACATACTCAGTTGAGCATAGCTTTGCCGAAGCCAAGACATATAAGATTGCCGCCAGCCTAGAGTTTAATGTTGAAGGACAGGTTGCAACTGTCAAAGCCGACTGTGCCGGAGAAGTCACTGTTTCGCCACCACCAGTGGTTATCGAAAAGTGTAAGATCAAGGGCAAAGAACAGTACGATGCCAATGACAAGAACTGTACGGCCGTATTGGCTGCTCAGACCCTCGTCAAGACCGGTCCAAGCGCAGCTCTCGGCATCTTCGCCATCGCTACTGTCCTGGGCGCCTTTGTACACCACAGCTTCTTGTCCAAGCCAAAGCTGTACTAAGAAGTAATAGAAAGGACACTAGCGCTTTAACGAAAATTGTGCTATAGTCCAAACAGTAGTGAGCATGACTGACCGCTCTAAACTTTATAAAACCTCCCAGTAATTCGGGAGGTTTTTACTTGTAGCCCTCGGCTTGCTTATGGAACATCGTGGCATACACTCCACCTTGTTTGAGTAGCTGGGCATGACTGCCGTGTTCTTTGATCCTGCCTTTATCAATGACATAGATGTGGTCGGCCGTTCTAACTGTGCTAAAGCGATGTGAGACGATAATGGTTGTTTTTTCTTGTTGGCTGCTGGTGATGTTCTTAAAGATCTCATACTCGGCATTGGCGTCAATGGCTGCCGTCGGTTCATCCAAAATAAGTACATTAGCATGGCGGTAAAATGCCCGGGCTAGGGCAACTCTTTGCCATTGGCCGCCGCTTGGCTCAACTCCTTCTTCGAAACTACTATCCAAAATGGTGTCCAGACCCTTGGCATAGCCATGCACAAAGTCATTAACGCCGCCTAGTTTGACGGCCTCAGCCAATCTGTCACTGTCTAAAGGCTTTTTCACTCGGCCAAAATGGATGTTTTCTTGAATAGTGAAGGGGTAACGAGTGAAATCCTGTAGTAGGGCGCTTAGATGTTTGTACCAGCTATTGATATCAAGGTCTTTGATGTTGACGCCGTCGATCAATATTGCTCCTTCGTCTACATCGTAAAGCCTAAGGAGTAGCTTAATGAGGGTAGACTTGCCGGCACCGTTAACCCCTACCAGGGCAATTGATTCACCCGGTTTAACAGTTAGTGAAAGGTTTTTGAAAACTTGCCGGTCGGAGTGTGGATACTTAAAGCTGACATTCTCGAACTTAATCTCCGGAACTTTGTTCGTCAGTATTTTAGGTTCGGTGGCCTGTGGCAAGAGTGACGGTGTCTCCATAAACTCAAAGTAGTCGGTCATGTAAAGATTGTAGTCGTAAAGCGTGCTCAAACTAGACAATACAATTCCCAGCGAACTGTTGAACTGGTTGACCATGCCCGAGTAGAAGCTGTATTGACCTACTTGTAAGGTACCGTTAATCACTCGGCTAATTAACCAGAAATTAACTCCGCCAATCACTGCACCTTCCCCCAGACGTATCAAGATTGCCGGCGCTACAAATCTTTTCAAAACTTTTTGTTGTTCTTGGTTGAAATCATCAAGCATTCGCCTCAGGTAGTCGACCAGATAATCCAACAAACCGAAGACCCGAATATCAATGATATCTTGTTTATTGTTTAGTAGTCCTGAAACGATTGAGTGCCTTCTGCTAGCGTCACCTTTGAGTTCCCAGATGCTCCATTTTACTCGAGATTGTCGTGCCTCTATCGCTAAGCTAGGGAGTAGTATGACGAATACTATCAATACTATTAATGGCGAGAAAGTCAGTAGGGCAATAGCCGTACCAAGAAGCCGAAGTAGTCCGTGAGCGGCATTAAATCCATGATAAACAAAATTGGCTGGCTTCCAGGCGTAATCTTGACTGACTTTATTGATGAGCTTGCTGAATTCTGGGTCTTCAAAACGGGCAATATCCAGACTGGCGATCTTGTAAGCAAAAACCGGTGATATCTGGGTGTGCCAGACGATGAATGAGGCACTTTGGAAATAATTCATTAGTCTCCAGGCTACCTGTTCAAGGGTCAAAAACGCAGCACTTAAGATAAAATTGCGTACCAGGCTGTCTATTGGCGAATTCTGAGCCACAATATTGAAAAGTTCGGTTATCACTCTACCGGCAAAATACAGAGCCGCGATGCTAGTAACTACCTGTAGTAACATCGAGGCCGCATAACAGAGGGTGTTGCGACGATCAATTCGCCAACTAATCTTCGCGGCTTTGCCAAGATTTTTTACCAGCTGTAAGGCCTCTGTCCTGAATTTTTGTCTAGCTTTTACCACGCGAAACAACCTTTAGTATTAACAGGGGAGATTATACTCTAGTTGTGAGAAAGTGATTAGGATGTGGGAATCGACTCGCCCTTGGCGAGCCCGGAGCTTCACTCTTGGCAAGAAGTTGCCAGAGGAAGACTCCCTTGCGAACAGCCCCCGAGTCCTGTCACGGATAATTTTCTGATGAAAATTTCCGCGACCCCGCCTCAGCTCGGGTGGCTGCCCAGCCACGCCGGGCTTCCGGCCTTGCGAACAGCCCCCGGCTGTTCTCACCCTATTGCCGGCGGCAATAGTTGCTCGATTCCCGTGAGCAGTAAAAAAGCCCATCACAGGGATGGACTCTTTTACTGGTGACCCCAAGGGGAAAGTACGAGTCGCCAGTCGAAAAGCCTTGCTTTTCGCTGTCGACCCCGTCTCGCCGTTCGTCGAGTAGCGGCGAACAGGGCTCCGACCGTTCGATTCCCACGCAAGCCAAGCAGTTGGCTTGCTCTTGGGGCCCTGTCACCAAATAAAAAACCCGAGACAAGCTCGGGCATTTTACTTGGTGACCCCAAGGGGAATCGAACCCCTATTGCCGGGATGAAAACCCGATTTCCTAACCGTTAGAAGATGGGGCCACGTTGTGTGGCTTGATTTTGGCCTTTGGTTCTAACTGCTAGGTTGGTATCGGGCTTTCATCCTCGGCGATTGCCGGGATGTATTATTTGATTGTTTCGATACATCGAAACGGGCCGATTCCCTAACTGTTAGAAGATGGGGCCGTGGTCACGGATTTAATTGTTAAACGGAATACCTTGAAGGAAAAATCCTAATGATTACCATATTTTGTGACAAAAGTCATAAAACATTTGCGGAATTTTCCGACAAATAGTACCATAACAGAGATGGAAAAGCCAGTACTAAAGGCTGGCAATTCTTGTGTGGGCAACCAACCAACGATATAACACCCTTAGTAAACAGGATAAAAGTATGGATATCACCTCGCGAATCCCTAATGTGCCATTGTCAAAATTCAAGCGGACCAAGATTATTGCAACGCTTGGACCAGCTTCTGATAGCTATGATGCAGTGTTGGCGCTCATTAAAGCTGGCGCTAATGGTCTACGCCTTAATTTTAGTCATGGAACGCACGAGGAACATGGTCGTCGTATCAAGTGGATCCGTAAGGCTTCTAAAGAATATGGCAAGCCCGTCGCAATTATTATGGACTTACAGGGTCCAAAGTTGCGCCTTGGAGATTTTGAAGGAATTATCAATGTACAAACTGGTCAGAGCCTGCGCCTTAAGTTTGGCGCCAATTACGAGGAAACCGGCATTATCCCTACGCAGTACGACCTGAGCAAAAAGGTAAAGCGTGGTGAGCGGGTGTACATTTATGACGGTAAAGTTCGCACGACCGTAACGAGTGTCAGCGAAGATGGCATGATTCACCTGCGAGCCGAGAACGACGGTATCCTTATCAAGCGCAAAGGTATGAACTTGCCCGATACCGATTTTGGCGGCGACGTCATCACCGCTAAGGACAAGAAAGATCTAGCCTTTGGTTCGACGCAAGATATCGACTACGTTGCCCAAAGTTTTGTGCAGACGGCTAACGACATTCGCTCGATGCGTCGGATTCTTAAAAATCTTGGCATGGACGCCAAAATCATCGTCAAATTCGAAACCAGCTCGGCTGTCGAGAATATCGATGAAATCGTCCAAGAAGCCGATTTGATTATGATTGCCCGCGGCGACTTAGCGGTCGAAACTCCCGCCGAGAGCGTCCCGATTGTGCAGCGCAAACTTATTGCCCTTGGCCTCAAGTTTGCGAAACCAACAATTGTGGCAACACAGATGTTATTTAGTATGACCGAAGCGCCAGAACCGACCCGGGCCGAGGTATCCGATGTTGCAACCGCTGTATTCTTGGGTGCAGACTGTGTGATGCTCAGTGACGAAACAGCAAATGGCCGCTATCCGCTTGAAGCGGTGCAAGTCATGAAGCGAGTGACCGTTTATTCTGAAAGCAATCGCTTGACCCAAGTATCGTATCCGCAGGATAAGAAAGAAGACAGCCGCCAAAGCGCTATTTCAAAAGCCATTATTAGTCTGGCTGAATCAATTAAGGCTCATGCAATTGTGGCTGAAACAAAGTCAGGTTCAACTGCCTTGCAGATTGCCTCATACCGACCGAGCGTGCCAATTATTGCCGTTACGTCAGATAGCAGAACAGCGCAGCAGCTGGCCATCGTCTACGGCACCAAGAGCTACGTGCGACCGGCCGATCCAATGGCTGCAACCAAGCTTACTGATTGGTTATTTCAGAAGAAGGTACTGTCCAAGGGTGATACGCTTGTAACCGCGTCTGGTAAGTACCCAGGCGTTGTGGGCACAACAGATACGATCAAAGTGCGCGTCTTGTAATTGCTGCAGTAGCGCCTCTATACTAGAGGCTATGTTGCACAAACAAACAGTCAAAGATATTAATGTTACGGGCAAAACAGTACTTGTCCGGACGATGTTGAATGTACCGATTGATGACGATGGATCAGTTGGTGATAAAAAGCGGCTTGAATCGGCCGTGCCGACGCTACAATACCTGCTTGAGCAGGGTGCGGCACTGGTGCTGATGAGCCATCACAGCCACGAAGGCCAAAGTCTGGCGGTGGTTGCACCAGTTATCGCGGAGTTGCTTGGATGTGACGTGGCTTTTGCTGACGATTGTCTAGGTGAGGCCACGACGGCAAAGGTTCAGGCACTTCGTCCCGGCCAAGTCCTCATGCTTGAGAACCTGCGGTTCCATCCCGAAGAAGAGGCCAATGACGAAGCTTTTGCGAAACAGCTTGCCAGCTACGGCGAACTTTATGTTAATGATGACTTTACGACATGTCACCGTGAGCACGCCTCGATGGTCGGTGTGCCAAAGTTTTTGCCGGCTGTGGCGGGACTGAGTGTTGAAACAGAAGTAAACACCATTACTGCTGCCCTAGATAATCCAAAGCGACCGCTGATAGCCGTGTCGGGTGGCGCAAAAATTTCTACCAAAGTACCAATTATTTCATTCTTGCTACAAAAAGTTGACGCTTTGATGATTGGCGGTGCTATGGCCAACACATTTTTGGCTGCCGAAGGTCTGCAGGTAGGCAAGAGTCTTATAGAAGATGATGAGTTTGAGATCGCCCGTAATGTAATGGACACGGCAAAGGCAAATAATAAGACGGTTCTTCTGCCGGTTGACGTGGTTGTTACCAGCGACATTGACGCACATCAAAACGTTAGAGTTGTCGCAACGAATGAAGTTGGCGAAGATGACATTATTGTAGATATTGGCCCGGCATCTGTAGGTCAATTGAAGCAAATCGTAGACCCCAAAGGTACAGTTATCTGGAATGGGCCGATGGGAATTGCTGAAGATGAGGTTTATGACGACGGCACACTGGGTGTCGCCCAAGTGATAATTGAGAGCGGTGCGTATAGTATTGTTGGCGGCGGTGATACGGCTGACTTTATTGACGGTGCAGGACTGGCTGACAAATTTGGCTTTGTATCTAACGGCGGTGGTGCCAGCTTGGAGCTGATGAGTGGTAACACCTTGCCCGCCATTGATGTTCTCTTAGACAAAACAAGTTAAAAGTACTACACTAAGCATAAGAATTATGCGCAAAAAACTTATTGTCGGTAACTGGAAAATGCACATGAATGTGTCGCAGGCGAGTTTGTTTTTGCATCGTCTTCAGGAAAAGGTGCCCCATTATGCCGATGTCGAAATTGTCCTAACTCCTAGTTTGCTGGCGCTTCAGCCGTTGTCTGTACAGCTTGACCGCCGTAAGTTTCGCTTGGCTGCACCAAACGCTTACTTCAAAGACGAAGGACCATACATGGGCGAAGTGTCATTTACTATGCTGCGGGACCTGGTGCATTACGCCGTTGTTGGCCATTCAGAACGCCGTATACATTTTGGTGAAACCGATCAAATTGTCCGAGACAAGGTAGCTGCTGCGTTTCGCAACGAGATTACTCCTATCTTGTGCGTTGGAGAGACTCAAGTAGAGCGACGAGCTGGTGAAACCAAACAGGTTATCCACGACCAGGTGACAACAGCAATCAGTCACTTGACGACTAAAGAGGTTGAATCTTTGGTTATAGCATATGAACCGGTGTGGGCCATCAGTACTTTTGGTGGCATAGTAGCCAAGCCGGATGATGTTAAGAAGGAAATGGATTTTGTGCGTCACCAGGTACACGAACTTTTTGGCCCCAAGGCCGCCAAAGAGGTGCGCGTCTTGTACGGCGGAAGTGTTGATGACCATACGGCTGCCGGATACCTTTCGCTGGAAGGCTGTGATGGCGCAATAGTCGGCGGTGCCAGCCTGAATTATGAAAAATTTGCAAAAATAGTGGAAGTTGCACATCAGTTACATGGCAGTGAATCGGAAAATACCTAAATCAACCAATAAAAAGGGATCGAAGAAAATGGCGACACGAAAACCCGCAAACGGCAGTAGTGACAAGAAATTTTTTGATGTCGCCAAACCTGGGAAATCAATGCCGCCCAGTACATCACGACCGGCGATTGTGGGGCACCGAACGATTCTCAAAGACCCTATGGTCAACACTGGCGCTGTAGCATCGGGAGAAGTGAGCCCGTCGACAGAAGAACCCACAACTGAAAAAGTCGTCAGTACCACTGCACCAACATTAAAGCCGCTGAGTGTTTCGGTGACATCAGCCAGTGACCCAAGTCCAGAAGCAGAAAAGACTGCAGTCAAACCGGTGGACGCGATGCCTGAAGCTACTTCAGGGGTTAAGATCGTTCCAGAAGCAGATGCTGAAGAAGCGGAGGAGTCAGCTGACATTATTCCCGTCAAAAAAACTGGCGGCGAAACTGTTATTGCGCCTCCTGAACATCCAGAACAAGAGGGAACGGCCGAGACAACCGAATCCACACAATCGACAGCGTCAACAACCCTGGAACCCAGCGAAGCGCAACCTGCCGGCAGTACCGAAGCGACCGCTGAAGCCGAAGCCGTCGTTGCCAAAAGTGAAGCTGAAAAACAAGCTGAAAAAGCTTCTGAAGCTGCCGCCGCCCGTGTGGCCATCGCCGAAAAGCTGATTGCCGACAAGACTTATTTTGTACCGGTCGGGGAGCGCCGCGCGCAGCGTTCTAAAAAACATGTTGGCCTGACGCTGTTCTTGTGCCTCATTGGGTTACTAGCACTGGCCTACCTAGCGATTGATTCAGGCATGGTTAAAACCTCTGTCGAACTTCCTGTTCGGCTATTCCGCGTCGAATAGGCATTATCACGATCCAGTAATCTGTTACAATTTAGGTCTATGCAACAAAATGTCGAGCAATTGCTCACGGAGCTTAACCCTGAGCAGCGTCGGGCTGTGGAAACAACAGACGGACCGCTGTTGATTCAGGCCGGTGCCGGCTCGGGCAAAACCAAAACGCTCACTCATCGCATCGCCTATTTGATTGCGACCAACCGCGCCACGCCGTTCAATATTTTGGCGGTGACGTTTACGAACAAAGCGGCCAAAGAAATGCGCGAGCGGGTGGCCGTGTTACTTGGTCATAGTGCCGAAGAGCGCAGCTTTATGCCATACATGGGTACCTTTCACTCCATTTGCGTGCGGTTGCTCAGGCAGGACGGTGAGCATATTGGTTTACCACGGAGTTTTGTTATTTTTGATGAGCAAGATCGGCAAACTGCAGTCAAACAGGCCAGTAAACAACTTGGAGTAGATGAAAAGGCTTTTCCGGCCAAAGCAATTTCGGGACTCATCAGTAGCGCCAAGAATGAGCTAGTTGATGCTGCTTCGTACCTTGGTACGGCTAACAGCCCGGCACAACGGGTGGCCGCTGACGTCTTTCCGGTCTATGAAAAAATCTTAAAAGATGCTGGCGCACTGGATTTTGATGACCTGATTATGAAAACTGTCGTGCTGCTAGCCACAAAACCGGAAATCCG
The DNA here is from genome assembly GCA_018499905.2 of Candidatus Saccharimonadota bacterium. GTDB lineage: Bacteria > Patescibacteriota > Saccharimonadia > Saccharimonadales > AQU-01 > AQU-01. Next base: position 9,175 of record JAHBAU020000030.1, read on the forward strand.
GGCAAAATGGCAGGCTCAATTCAAGTACGTCATGATTGATGAGTATCAGGATACTAATGCCGCCCAGTACAAATTGGTGAAGCTGCTGGTTGGCCAGCATAACAACATTGCGGTGGTGGGTGATGACTGGCAGAGCATTTATTCGTGGCGCGGGGCTGATTTTCGCAATATTCTACGCTTTGAAAAAGATTACCCCAACACGACCATAATTAAGCTCGAACAGAATTACCGCAGTACCAAAAGCATTCTGTCGGCAGCCCACGATGTGATCACCCGGAATATGCAGCGCTCAGACAAAAAGCTCTGGACTGACGGCGCCAATGGTTTACCTGTGCAAATTGTGCCGGTTGCCAGCGAGCGTGGTGAAGGCGAAGCAATTATTCGCCGCATACGCAACGGCATCGACAGCGGTCAGCGGCGCTATAACCATTACGCCGTTTTGTACCGCACCAACGCCCAAAGCCGTTCCGTTGAAGAAGCGTTTATTCACTACGGCATCCCGTACAGAATTGTCGGCGGTGTGCGGTTCTATGATCGCAAAGAAATCAAAGACGTCTTGGCCTACATCCGCTTGATTTTTCAATCCGAAGACCGCATTAGTTTTGAGCGCATTGTTAATGTGCCAACCCGTGGTCTAGGTGCCAAGTCTATTCAGAATTTTCTCGATTGGCAAAATCGCAACGGCTTAACGCTGGCAGCTGCATTAGGTCAAGTAGCCGATTGTCCTGACCTCACGCCGCGTGCCAAAGCCGCATTGTTAGAGTTTGGTGATATGTTGAGTGCTTTGCGTGAAGTCATGCAAGACGCACCTGTAACCGCTTTGTTAGACAGTCTGCTGCGGCGCATCGATTATATGGCGTCATTAGACGATGGGACGGTGCAGGGGCAGTCGCGCCAGGATAACGTTCGTGAACTCTTGAGCGTGGCCGAGCAGTACAACGACCTTGGTCTGGCCGGCTTTTTGGAAGAAGTTGCGCTCGTTAGTGATCTTGATTCATACGATACCGATAATAATGCAGTGACACTCATGACGCTGCATGCTGCCAAAGGTCTAGAGTTTCCAGTTGTCTTCATGGCGGGCATGGAAGAGACCGTATTTCCGCATTCGAGAGCTTTGTACGACCAATCAGAAATGGAAGAAGAGCGACGCCTGTGCTATGTGGGCATGACGCGTGCTCGCGAAGAATTGTATATGCTCCATGCCAACGCACGACTATTGTATGGCGGCATGCAGCATAATCCGCCGTCACGCTTTTTGAGTGAAATAGAGGGTAGTGAACAAGCGGTGCAACCAAACCTGTCTGCCATGACTGGCATCGGCCGTGATGATGTTGCAGCCCGCCCGCCTGAACCAGCCGTGAGCCAGGAGCCACGCTACGTCCCCGACTTTAATGAAGGCGATACGGTCAATCATCAGCTGTTTGGCCTGGGTACAATCGTCGAAAAAGATGGCGACCAAGCCGTCATTTACTTCAAGCAAGCTGGCACCAAAAAACTCAACGTTTCCTTCGCCCCTTTAGAGAAAATGTCGTAAGGCTCCAAAAATACGGTATTGTTCGCTACACTATAAGGATCCGCGTGAGTTTTATGCGGTTTTTTGAGGTGTCAATTCACTCATATGATTAAGAAGCCATCACTGAAGATGTTTAAAACCAGATACGTTCTGGGGAAGAATTTGAAGTTCTTAAAAATCAAGAACCATCCGTTCATGGTACCGGTGATGACGTTTGTCGGGTTGGCTGTCGTGAGTTTACTAGTCATTGTTGGGTTTGGCAGTAAAACACTCAAGCCTAACGATGCACGAGTGGTGATTGTGTCGTATGACAAAAAGCAGCAAATTGTGCCAACCAGAGCCGGCACGGTTAAAGAGTTGCTCGAACGGCTAGCAATTACAGTTGAGGAAGGTGATGTTGTTGAACCGGCACAGGATACTGAAATTGTTGAAGATAATTTTCGGGTCAATGTCTACCGGGCTCGTCCGGTGACCGTGATAGATGAGGGTCGAGCCAAGTTGGCATTTAGTGCTGCCACAACACCACGGAGTATTGCGGCTCAGGCCGGGGTGGAAGTTTATCCAGAAGATAAGATTGAAAACAAACCCGTTGAAAATGTCTTAGCAGAAGGCATTGCCCAAAAAGTAGTCATTGACCGGGCAGTACTGGTGAACTTTAACCTGTATGGTACGGCGGCGAGCACTCGAACCCATGCTACAACCGTTGAACAGTTACTGGCCGAGAAGAACATACAACTCGCTGAGGGTGACAATGTGAACCCGATCGCTTCCACTAACCTCACACCGGGCATGCAAGTCTTTGTAACTCGCAGCGGTACCCAGATTGCTAGTGTTGAAGAGGCAATTGACCCGGAGAGGCAGGTGATTGAAGATAAAAGCCTGTCGTTTGGTACAACCGTGGTACGACAGCAAGGATCTGCTGGTAAGCGATTGGTGACCTACCAAATTGACACGGTCAATGGGCAAGAAGTAGGTCGTAAGCCAATTCAATCGGTGGTTATTGTCGAGCCAGTGACACAGATTGTTGCCCGTGGTAGTGCCATATCGATCCCCGATGATAAAACCATTGTGATGGCGGCGGCCGGCATCCCTGCCGATGAATACCCGTACGTCAATTACATCATCAGCCATGAGTCCGGCTGGTGCGCGACCAAGTGGCAGGGCCAAATTGGCTACTGCCCAGCCTATTATCAAGAGCTACATCCGACCGACAGTGGTTTTGGGTACGGCCTGTGTCAATCAACTCCTGCCAACAAGATGGCTAGTAACGGTGCTGACTGGCAAACTAATCCCGTCACCCAGCTAAAATGGTGTTATGGGTACATGGTGGGCTACGGCAGTGCCAAAGCCGCTATGGAATTCAAAACCTGCCTAGGCTCATGCTATAGTCCCAAAACCGGCCGTACCTATCAAAAAACGACGACGTGGTTTTAAGCAATGTATAACGATACTAAAAAATCTTTGGGACAACACTGGCTGAACGATGAGGCCAGTTTGGATATGATTTGCCAAGCGGCTGATGTCTCAATGGGTGACATGGTGCTCGAAATCGGGCCAGGGCAGGGCAGTCTGACGGACAAGCTCGTGGCAGCAGGGGCGAATGTAACCGCCGTCGAACTCGATGATGACCTTATTCTTTCTTTGAAGCGACGGTTTGGCGGACAGCCAGTCACTATTGTGCATGGCAATATACTCAAATTCGATCTTTCAACCCTACCCTCAAATTACAAAGTGGTCGCCAACATCCCATATTATTTAACCAGCAAGCTCATTCGAATTATGACCGAGGCAGCCAATCCGTTTCACGACGCGGTGCTATTGGTGCAAAAGGAAGTTGCCGAACGTGTTGCCGCCAAAGCTGGCAAGATGAGTGCTCTGAGCGTGGCCACACAGTTTTATTGTGATGTTGGACTAGGGCCGGTGATAGCCGCTGACAAGTTTACGCCGCCACCTAAGATTGACTCGCAGCTACTGCTGCTCAACTTTTCCGGGCCAAAATTTGCTTGTGACACCAAACATTTTTTCCAATTGGTGCACGCAGGTTTTGGCGAGCGTCGTAAAAAGCTGAGCAACAGCTTGAGCGGGGGATTACACATACCGAAAGACCAGGCCGAAGCATTATTACAAGCAGCTGGATTATCTACAGATGTTCGAGCGCAAGAGTTAACACTAGCGGAGTGGGGTAGACTTTATAATACTTGGCGGGGAAATTAGTCCTCTACCCTGCCCTCCACGCTCTATGGAGCTATGGGTGCTATTTGTACGCATCTGGCACTCAGCTATAGAAAAGCTATACTAATACTTGACTTGTTAAGTGTGCTGCCGCATACTAAAATGTAGTTATGGCTACGAGCAACAACACAGGGTTTGTACTGCAGCGCTTGGCCTTCCTGCTTTCTAAGCAGTCTGACCAGGTATTACAAGAACAGCTTGGTATCGGCTTTTCTCAGTTTAAAATCTTGATGGTGCTCGGCTGGAACCCCAGCGTGCGTCAGCGGCATATTGCCGAAAAACTGGGGCAAACCGAAGCAGCCGTCAGCCGGCAGATCAAGTTACTAAAGGAAGCAGGGCTGCTGACCGCCAAAGTTAATCCAGAGAACCGCCGGGAACACATCACCACGCCAACCGCCAAAGGTGAGAAGCTGTGTGACAAGGCGTTGGTGCTGCTTAACAACTACCACGCGCCAATGTTTGAAGAACTAAGTGAACGGCAGCGCGAACGTTTACATGAGTACTTAGGCACATTGCTACAGTACGCATCGCGCAAAGAATCAAACAGTTTTAGTCATTTATTCGAATAATAGATAAAAAGGAAGTTATGGGAACAGACCAAAAACGTGTGTCAGGGAAGGCTTTGCCCGTCGTCCTGATGACAATATTTCTTGATGTGCTGGGTGTGGGTATTTTATTGCCAATTATTCCGCAGCTTTTAGCCAACCCTTCATCGTCGTATTACTTACTGCCTGCCGGTTGGGATTATAAAGGCGGTTTGATTTTGCTTGGCTGGTTGATTGCAATCTACCCCATTATGCAATGGCTATCTACGCCAATCTTGGGACAGCTTTCAGACAGATATGGGCGAAAGAAGGTGCTTGGATTTAGTATTTTTGGTACGGCACTGGGCTATGTCTTATTCGCCATCGGCATTATTACTCGTAACTTGCCACTGCTCTTCTTTAGCCGGGCTTTAGATGGTGTCACTGGTGGTAACGTTAGTGTGGCGCAAGCGGTGATTGCCGACATCACCCCTCCCAAAGACCGTACCAAGCGTTTCGCTTTAATTGGTGCTGCTTTTGGACTTGGATTTGTGCTTGGACCGTATTTAGGATCAAAACTTGCTACGCCAAACCTCAGTTTTTTTGGGCTGTTCAGTACGCCGCATTGGTTTAACCCAGCGACACCCTTCTGGTTTACTGCGGGACTCAGCATGCTTAACTTGGTACTTATTCTGACGCTTTTACCCGAGACGCATCAACACATTCAAAAGGTCAAAATCAAATTCACCAAATCTGTCGAAAATATTATCCTTGCCGGATCATATCCAGGCCTTCGCGTCGTGTTCCCGTCTATTTTCTTGTTTTGGGCTGGTTTTTCATTTTTCCAAACTTTTTTCCAGGTGCTCTTAATCGATAAGCTTGGGTTTAGCCAGAGTAATATTGGCGACTATTTTGCCTATGTGGGTATTTGGATTGCACTGACCCAGGCGGTCATCACGCCGCTCGTTGCGAAACGTTTTAAGCCTCATCAGGTGTTGAAAGTGAGTTTGATCGGGGCGGGGCTAGCTCTATTCGCAAACCTCTGGGCACATAACACCACTGAGCTTTTGCTAGTAACGCCGTTCTTTGCAATTATGATTGGCAACACCATAGCTAACAGTCTTTCGATTGTGAGCATGTCAGCCGACAAATTTATCCAGGGCGAGGTGCTAGGGATTAACGCGTCGGTTCAAGCGCTTGGTCAGGCCATCCCCGCAGTCATGACTGGGTATCTGGCTTCTATTGGTATCGGTACGCCGGTCATCGTTGGCGGTGTTGTAGTTATACTGGGCGGTCTATTATTTAATGCGGTGTACAAACCTCCTGTCAAAACGCTGCATCAAGACTTAGAACCAGCTGCACCGATGCACTAGACCAATATTGGCATAAGTGGTATAATACTATTCTGGCTGAAAAGCCAGAAAACGATGGGGCTGAATTTAAGCTCGACGTTGGTACATTATCGGTTAGATCAGCAGGTCGCTTGTCAGCGTCATAGGCAACAATTGTAATTGCAAAAATTACTGATCGCATTGCTAGCGCATGGAACAATGTCAAAGTTGCTTTCATGAGCCCAGCTTTTGCAACAGTGTAAGTTACGACTTACACCGCGTTTAACTTGACGTCAGATAGAGCTACAACGCGCCATATTATCTGGCTTGGTGCTGGCTATCATCCATAGCTAGCATTAAGACTTTAGGATTGCAGCGTACAGTTTTTTGTTTATTTATCGGCTGTACGACCAAGATATGCTAAATAAACTAAACCTGTAGAAGACTAACTCATAAACTAGCGGACGCGGGGGCGGTACCCGCCAGCTCCTCCATGAAAGTACCTCACCTTAACGGTGAGGTTTTTTCATGGCCGGAACCTGGAGGGCTACCGCCCCGAAGGGTGAGAATTGCCAGTGGCAATTCGCAAGGCCGGAGCTACGGCGCGAATTATCGCCCGCAGCGAGGCGGGGCCGAGACCCGGCCGAAGCCGCCAAAGGCGGCTCACCGAGATCGTGGCATCAGGCCCCGGTGGGCCTTTTTGTAGTCACGAGCGAAGCGTCGTTACACAAACGACACCAATCGTAGCTTTTTAAAAAACTAGTACCCGCCAGCCTTTCCTGCCATCTATAGCAACTGTGAGATATTTTATTCGCGCCTAAGGGCATATCAGCAATACTGTTAGCATGATCTCCTCCAACCTCATGCTCCAACTGTACTGGCTTGATGCTGATTTACCAGAGCCCGATTTGCCGGTGCCTGAGCCACCTGATGACGGCGTAGCGCCACCGCCAACGCGTGACGACCCCGTTGATGACCCGTTGCCGTAGTACGGGTATACTAGAGCCATGACTGACTTTAGTGAAACCAAACAATACCTGCAGGACATTGCCAAAGTTATCGGCAAATTTCAGCAGGCCTTTTTGGTACCGGATAAAAACTATTGGCATGTCGGGCTGGAGGTTCGGCATAATGGTTTCCAGACTCAGGAGTTCACTATAGATGGCAAGCCATGCCGCGTTTATGTTGATTTAAAGAATGGAATTATTTGTTCGTCGATTGAGAGCTGGAGTATGGGGTGGGTCAGCCCAGTGCAGCTGCAAAATGATCTTGAGTATTGGCTGCGAGAGCTTGATTCAGCCAATAACATCGAACATGTCGAAGGACTGCATAAAACACCAAGTATCAACCAAGAATCAGCTTTAGAAATACTTAACCTGTTAAGTAAATCGCAAAAAGTACTTGGTTCGCTCAAGCTGCGACTTCCGACAGGACGGTCAAGTCCGCTACTGCTCTACCCGCATCATTTTGATCTGGCTTACACGTGGTATCCGCACGAGGGCCAGCAGTATACGGTTGGCATGTCGCTGGGCGATGAGCATATTCGGCAGCCATACTTTTATATAACAGCTTTTCCAGAAACAATGGAGTTTGCTTCCCGCGCACCGCAGCTACCAGCCGTGTGGCACAAGCAGGGATTTACAGGGGTGGTGATACGCGTTGCTGATATTGATGAGCGGCGTTTCTCGGCACAGCTCAAAAAACACATCTCGGCTGCTCTTGGCATAGAAATATAATCTTAGCTTGACCCTGCCACTCATGGTGGTTACGCTTAAGTAATGAAAGTCAGTGCTCGTAAGCTTATTAAACACGCCGCCGAAGTGCTCGGCATGACTGAGGCTGATCTGTTGGGGGCTAAAGAAGTCCAGCCGGCCCGGGACTTCATTGATGACTATTGGAAAAAGCTCACCTGCTACCATCCCAAAGACGACAAAACCTTAGTTGGCCTACCCTATCCCTACTTGGTACCTTCGGTCGAAGGGGCCGATCATTTTAGTTTCAATGAAATGTACTACTGGGATAGCTATTTTATGGTGCAAGGCATGCTCGATGAGGAACATGCTGACTTTGTAAAAGGTGTTTTGGAGAACTTGCTGACGCTCATGCAGCGTTTTCACATCGTGCCGAATGCTTCACGCACTTATTTTACTGGTCGGTCTCAGCCGCCGTTTTTGACGACGATGATCATGGAAGTTTATAAGCTGCGGCCGGACAAAGTCTGGCTGGAAAAAGCGATTGCCATAGCCAAAGAAGAGTACGACCAGGTCTGGACGGGCACTCACCAGCCAAATTGGCGACAAGTGTACAGGGGTTTGAGCCGCTATTATGATGTGAACGCTTTGCATGATTTGGCTGAAGCCGAAAGCGGCTGGGATATGACAACGCGCTTTGGGCGAAAGGCACTAAACTATGTGCCGGTTGATTTGAATGCATTGCTGTATAAATACGAAGTTGATTTTGCTGAAGCTTCGCGCATCTTAGGCAATGAGACCATGGCCAAAGAATGGCAGACGAAAGCCGAAAAACGCAAACACACCATGGACAGGCTAATGTGGAGCAACGCTTTTGGCGTGTATTTTGACTACAACTATGCCAAGGAGCGTCGTGGAACGGTGATTTCGCTGGCGACGTATTATCCAATGTGGGCCGGCATGGTCAGCCGCAAGCAAGCCAAAAAACTTGTCAAAAGTCTCAAGAAATTTGAAGAGCGGGGTGGACTGACCGCCACATCAGTTCAGCAGATCAGCCAGTTTGTGCCTGGCACTACTCCCGTTCAATGGGCGCATCCTAATGGCTGGGCACCACTGCATTTTATTGTGGTCGAAGCTTTGAAACGCTACGGTTACGATGATGACGCTGAACGCATTGCTCGCAAGTGGCTCAAAGCCAACCTAGATTGGTTTAATAAGCACGGACAGTTTTTGGAAAAGTACAACGTGGTGAACCCTGACAAAAAACCCACGGCCGGCGTCTACCCCAGCCAAATCGGTTTTGGCTGGACCAACGCAGTCTTTGAACGCTTCTGTCAGGATTATATCGACGATCGAGATATTGTATAGTTCGAGACAGACATGAGCAGTATCGAAAAGTTCGAGTCAGAGTTATTTGCCGCCAATATCATTGACCCAGACGGTGTTCATTCTGTATTTACGAGCGGCTTACATGGGCAAAAGATAAATTTTAAACAGATCCCCGATGGTTCGGAGCTCTTCGATCTTTGGGTGACGACAACTGCCACGTATATTGATGAAAATTATCCTGAAGCCGAAGTTCCTGAGCTTTTTGTCGCAAGTGTCGATAGCGGCACGAACAGATTAGTAGGACCGGTGGCTGAAGAGCTGGGTTGTCGTGCTAGCGCGCACCTCACCAAAAAAGTACGTGACGGCGAGATAGTACTCGTACCGGATGCGGTTGATGCAATACGGGTGTATTCACCTGATTTGGTACTTTTTCTTGATGACGCAGGGACGACAGGGCTTACGGTTTCGACGGGCGTTATCCACGCACGGGCGGTTGGCGCCAGGCGAACAGCTGTTTTGTATGCGATACAGCGAAGCGGTACACTGCCGTCGCTCAATGACATTAATGCAGACTATAGTGCTATGATCAAACGCGAAATGCCCGCATACACCGCGGTGGAATGCGCCCAAGCCTACTTCTGTGCTGCCGGGTGGGATCTTCGAAAAAGACAAGAAGGGGCTTAAGAATGCCGAAGCAAAGTGCGGGAATTATACTTTATAAAAACAAGCCGACGGGCTTGGAGGTTTTACTGGTGCACCCGGGCGGACCTTTCTTTGCACGAAAAAATAATGGGGTGTGGTCGGTGCCGAAGGGTGAGTTTGAAGACGAAGAGCCTTTGCAGGCAGCTAAGCGCGAATTTGCCGAAGAGTTAGGGTATTCGGCACCAGAAGGTGAGTATATCGACCTAGGTTTTGTCAAAAACAAAAGCGGCAAAACCATTTTTTGCTTTGCGATCGAGGGCGACTTTGACCCCAGCCACTTCAAGAGCAACACTTTCGACCTGGAGTGGCCGCCCAAATCAGGAGAAATACAGAAGTTTGCAGAAGTTGACAAAGCGCAGTGGTTTAGCCTGGACGCTGGCAAAATCAAGCTCAATCCGGCCCAGGCCGAACTTATTGATCGTTTGGCCGATAAGCTGGGCTTGGAAGCGCCATTGTCTCCTCCCGAACAATCGTCTCTGTTTTAGTGGTATAATTAGTTCGTGCACTACTCTTACTTTAGCCGTCAAAACTTTATCATGCCCTTGGCGGGCTAAATTTTTTATAATTTGAATTTTCTCTTACACAATTTAGACTAGGAACAGATATGAATTACTATGTGACAACTTCAATACCATACGTTAATGGCGACCCGCATCTTGGGCATGCGATGGAATTTGTCATGGCTGATGTATTGGCCCGCGCTGCCCGAAAGCAAAATAAGCCGGTCATATTTAGTACCGGCACCGATGAACACGGCGGTAAGATTGCCGAAAAAGCCATTGAGCTAAAAATTACGCCCAAAGCCTTTGCCGACCAGAACAGTCAGAAGTTCCAAGATTTACTTAAAGAACTGACGATTAGCAACGATCGGTTTATCCGCACCACCGACAAAGGCCACGAGCAGCGAGCGCAGTTGATTTGGAAAAACTTAAAAGATGATATCTATAAAGGTAAGTACGTTGGCTGGTACTGCACAGGCGACGAAGAATTTTTTACAGAAACGGTCGTTAAAGAAAATAATGGTGTTTGTCCTGATCACAACCGTCCATACGAAAAAATAGAAGAAGATAATTACTTCTTTCGCTTAAGTAAATACGCCGAACCAATTAAAAAAGCCATTGAGAGCGAAGCATTCAGGGTGGTGCCGACAACCCGTAAACACGAAATCCTGGCAGTTATTCGAGATGGTCTGGAAGACGTCAGTATCTCCAGACCAAAAGAAAAGATTGACTGGGGCATTCCGGTGCCTGGTGACACCAAACAGGTTATGTATGTCTGGTTTGAAGCGCTATTAAACTACATTACGGTGCTTGGCTATCCTGAACACGAAGATTTTAAGAAGTTCTGGCCAGCAAATGTGCAGGTAATTGGGAAGGGCATTTTACGGTTTCACGCGGCTATTTGGCCTGGGCTACTACTTGGCCTAGGTATTCCGCTGCCAAAGACATTGTTTGTCCATGGCTATGTGACAGTTGACGATAAAAAGATGAGCAAGTCACTCGGCAACAGTGTTGCGCCAGGAGAGATAGTCAAAAAATACAGCGCCGACGTATTTCGCTATTACTTCCTGCGGCACATCCCTAGCTATGAAGACGGTGATTTTACCTGGGACAAACTAGATGCCGCTTACAACAACGAGTTAGCTAACGAACTGGGCAACGCGTTGCAGCGAACGGTGGCTATGATCCAGAAATATTTTGATGGCATTATTGGCGATATACCTCCAGCGCAACATGACATTGCAAAATATTGGGATGCTTTGGATAACTGCAAGTTTGACCGGGCTCTCGATGAAGTTTGGGAACAGGTCCGTGGCCTAAATCAATACATTGACGAAGAAAAACCCTGGGAAATTGCGAAAGCGAAGGACGAAGGTCACCTACGCGAAGTGCTGGCTTACCAATGCAGCTCACTGTTATCGATCTGTCTCTTATACACATCT